>NZ_DASTTN010000508.1:0-3131 GCF_035760125.1 Flavobacterium sp. | reverse complement strand
AGTTCGGCATCAGTTAAGTCGGCGGTGTTTATTGCGCCAATGCTGCCATCTGTCCATAATAAAGGATACCAAGGTTCAAAATGGGTAATGATTAACGGCTTAACTTCGGGATGATTGTGTAAATAATAGTTGATGCCGTCTGCGTAACTATTCAATAATTTCTTAAGCCAAGGGGCTGCGTTTTTGTAATCGGCTTTGGCTTCATTCGCATCTATCAATAAGCGAATTTCCAAATCATTGTACAAAGCGGCTTTTCCTTTTATTTCGGCCAGTCGTCCCAGTTTGTCTATGTAATTGTATTCGACTCTTTTGAAGTCGTCTTCGCATTGCGCATAGAGCATTCCAAAAACGGCATCGGCATCCGTTTTTCCGTAAACATGTGCAATTCCCCAGTTGTCTCTAATGATAGTGACTTGTTGAGCCAATTTTTGGAGCCGATTGATTTCCTTGCTATCTAGCTTTTGGGCTGTAGCGGTGTTGTTGAAGCTAAATACTATCAACCATAATAGGGAAATTATGTATTTGCAGTTTTGCATATGTAACAGAGAAAAAGTGTTGTGAATTTTAAGTTTAAACTTGAAAATGGGGAACTAATTCTTGTTGTTCTTAACGAGTAGCTTGTCTACAAGCTTACGTTTCGTTTAAAAGCGCAGCCCAATTCTATTAATGAATCGGTTTTTGCAATGCCGGGGATGTTGTCAATTTGTTCATAAAGTAGTTTTCTCATGTGTTCATGGTCTTTGGCAATCATTTTTATATAAAGAGTGTATGAACCAGTTATAAAATAACACTCTGTAATTTCAGGTATTTTTTTTAATTCTTCGATAACTCTTGCGGAGTCATGGTCTTTTTTTAGTGTAATTCCTGTGAAAGCTCCCCAATCATAACCTATTTTTTTTTCGTCTAGGGTAGGCTTGATTCCAGTTATGATTCCATTTTCCAATAAACGGTTGATACGTTGGTGAACCATCGTATTTGATATTTTTAAATTGGTTGCAATTGCCGAGAAGGCCATTCTCCCATCTTTTTCTAATTCTTTTATAATATTGATGTCAAATTCATCTAATATGTCCATTTTTATGTTTTTTTAAAGTTAAAATCACTTTTTTTAGGGTTATAAAAGTAATTATTTTTTTATTTATATTTTTTGATGAAAAACTACTTAAATGTTAAATTAAAAATATGACTTAATTTTTGTTTAAATAAAATAATTATTCATTTAAAATGTTAGATTTAAGTCAAAAATAAGTTTTTTTTGCTCATAAATAAAAATTTTAATTACTTTTGTTTTTTAAATTTTAAAAAATAACGAATCATGACACATACAACACAGGAACTTTCTTCCAAATCGGAAGTTTTAATAGAAAAAGAAAATAAATATGGAGCTCATAATTACCATCCACTACCGGTTGTTTTGGAAAAAGGTGAAGGTGTTTATGTATGGGATGTTGACGGGAAAAAATATTTTGACTTCTTATCGGCTTATTCAGCAGTGAACCAAGGACATTGTCATCCAAAAATTGTTGGAGCAATGATGGAACAAGCGCAACGATTGACATTAACTTCACGTGCATTTTATAACGATCAATTAGGAGTTTATGAGGAGTATATAACCAATTATTTTGGTTTCGACAAAGTGTTACCAATGAATACAGGTGCAGAAGCTGTAGAAACGGCTTTGAAATTGTGTAGAAAATGGGCTTATGAAGTAAAAGGAATTGCTGAAAATCAAGCACAAATTATTGTATGTGAGAATAACTTTCATGGAAGAACAACGACAATTATTTCTTTTTCAAATGATGAAGGAGCTCGAAAAAGCTTTGGTCCTTTTACTGAAGGGTTCATAAAAATTCCTTATGATGATACAGAAGCCTTAGAAAATGCTTTGAAATCATCAAAAAATATAGCTGGATTTTTGGTGGAGCCTATTCAAGGTGAAGCCGGAGTTTATGTTCCTAGCGAGGGTTATTTGGCGAAAGCCAAAGCACTTTGTGAAGCGCATAATGTTTTGTTTATTGCAGATGAAGTTCAAACTGGTATTGCCAGAACAGGTAAATTATTGGCGGTTCATCATGAAAATGTACAACCTGATATCTTAATTTTAGGGAAAGCTATTTCGGGAGGAGTTTATCCCGTATCGGCAGTTTTGGCCAATAATGAAATCATGAATGTTATCAAACCAGGACAGCACGGATCTACTTTTGGAGGAAATCCTATTGCGGCTGCAGTTGCCATTGCTGCTCTTGAGGTAGTACGTGAAGAAAATTTAGCTGAAAATGCAGAAAAATTAGGAATCATTTTGAGAAAAGGTCTTAACGAAATTGCAGAACGTAATCCATTAATCTCTTTGGTTAGAGGAAAAGGTTTGTTGAATGCCATTGTAATTTACAGTGGAGAAGATTCGGATTTGGCTTGGGATATCTGTCTTCGTTTTAGAGATTATGGATTGTTGGCAAAACCTACTCATGGAAATAAAATACGTTTCGCACCACCATTGGTAATCACTGAAGCCCAAATTCAAGAATGTCTTGTCATTATTGAACAAGCGTTAAATGATTTTAAATAGTCTCTAGGAATGAATAAGGTTATTAAGATTATCAAAAACCGATCGGATATTGGGGCAGGTACTCGTGGATCTGATATGGGGATTGATGCAATAGAAATTGCGGCAATAAATAAGAATAGTGATTATTTTAATGAGTATGAATTTGAAGATGTAAAAACGCATAACGAATCCATTTATGATAAATATCGCAGTTCTGTTGCCAAGAGAATTGAACATGTTGTTGAGCAATGTACTCGTGTTAATAATGCGGTAAAAAATAGCTTGACCAATAATTATTTTCCATTAGTTTTATCAGGAGATCATTCTTCGGCTTTGGGAACCATTAGCGGCATAAAAGCTGCTTATCCCGAGCAAACAGTTGGTGTTATATGGATTGATGCGCATGCCGATTTGCATTCTCCTTACACAACGCCATCTGGGAATATTCATGGAATGCCATTGGCGGCAGCGCTTGGTGACGATAATTTAGACTGTCAGGTCAATGATGTTGCCAAAGATACCCAAGAGCATTGGAATGAAATGAAAAATATAGGTATTGATGGTCCGAAAGTATTGGCTGAAAATT
>NZ_DASTTN010000507.1:0-2083 GCF_035760125.1 Flavobacterium sp. | reverse complement strand
GTTATTGTTCGCACAGTAGCCGAAGGCAAAAGCACAGTAGAATTAGAAAAAGATTTGCAGAACCTGCTTAGCAGATGGACTGCAATGTGTAAAAAATTACCAACTGCTCATCATCCTTCCAAAGTATTAGGAGAGCTCAATAGAGCTTCTTCAATATTAAGAGATGTATTTAATGATACTTTCAGTAGTATTCAGATTGATGACGAAGAGTTGTACAACCAAACAAAGGATTATCTGCAAGAAATTGCACCATCCAAACAATCAATTGTTAAGTTCTATCAGTCCAAAGACACTCCTATTTTTGAGAAATACAATATAGAGAGACAAATCAAGACTTCATTTGGGAAAACTGTTTCCATGAGTAAAGGGGCTTATCTTATTATAGAACACACAGAAGCTTTACACGTTATTGACGTAAACAGCGGAAACCGTTCCAATAAAGCTACCAACCAAGAGGATACTGCCATGGAAGTCAATATGATTGCAGCCGCCGAAATAGCGAGACAATTGCGTCTTCGTGATATGGGCGGAATCATAGTAGTTGATTTTATTGATATGTCGAATCCCGAAAATCGTAAAGTCTTGTTCGACTTCTTGAGAGAAGAAATGAGCGACGATAAAGCGAAACACAAAATCTTACCACCGAGTAAATTTGGGTTGGTCCAAATTACCAGACAACGCGTAAGACCAGAAGTTAACATTAAAACTAGAGAAGAAGATCCAAACAATGAGAATGGCGAAATTGAAGCGCCAATTTTAATCATTGATAGAATTGCTTCCGATCTGGAAAGAGTTTTAAAAACCCACAATAAAGTAGTGCTCAATGTACATCCGTTTGTGGCTGCATACCTCAGTAAAGGTTTTCCATCATTGCGTTCAAGATGGTTTTTTGAACACAAAAAATGGGTGAAAATCATACCACGTGACGCTTACACGTATTTAGAATATCATTTCTACGATAAAAAGGGAAATGTTATTAAGGAATAAAACAAAGAACCGTCTCGTTTTTTTTAACGAGACGGTTTTTTTGTGTCTTTTTCCGACGGTTTTTATTAATAAGGTTTAATATTTTGGAGTAGAAAGATTTGGTGTTTTAGTCAGTATGGTTCCGCTATCCGTTGCAATCTTGTGAGTCTCGTTGAAAAAACGAGACTCACAAGGATTTCCACTGCAAACGAAGTTCACTGAACTCCTATGAAAATAAAAGCATAGTGAAGTAATCGGGGCTAAGAGGTTATATTTTACTTTTTTTTGCTATCATCTAAAAAAGCTGTACCGAAAATTATCAAACTTGGGTTGTTGAATGATTTAGTACTATTATTTAAAGAAAAATATGGTAAAAAAAAAGACTGTTGATTAAGACAGTCTTTTTTGTGAATAAGGGAAATGCTGATTATTGGAAATCAGTGTCATTTACTCCTTCGTTGATTGTGATTTCAGATATTTTGATATCCAGTTCAATGCCTATATTTTGGATGATATTGAAAGGGATTTTTATACTTTTTACTTCTCTATAATCATTGAAATTAGTAGTGACAATAATTATTTCTTCGTCTTGTTCTATGATTTTAGATTCAGCTAGTTTTAATCCAGTTTTGGTATCGTAGAAATAAGTGTTTTTTTCATTTTTGATGGCATATGTGTAGTTTCCATTGATGATTTCAATTCGGTCGATAGTCAGTTCTGTTTTCTTTAATAAAAGAAGTTCTTCAAATGGTGTTGCTGATGCTTGTATTTCGGCCAGTTCCGCTCCTTCAAAGTCTTTGCGTTGTCCTTGTTCTATGGTATAGGCTCCTTTTTGAGTGATGACCTGTTTCATCATACTAATGCCTTCCATTGAAATTTCTACTAATGAATTTCCATTAGTGTCACTTTTTGAAGTATAGGTTAAAGGTGCTGGAGCCTGCGGAATAGAAGCTGATCCAGTCATTACAATCGATTGTACCGAGAAAACTGCTTCCTCACCTCCAATTGCTTTGATGTAATTCTCAAGTATGTTTTTGGCAGTGATTCCTGTTGGAATTTCTTTATTTAAAATCGGTTTTTCCAACGGATTTCCATATTTGTCAAAATAAAACATCGG
>NZ_DASTTN010000506.1:0-5238 GCF_035760125.1 Flavobacterium sp. | reverse complement strand
ATTTCATGTGGATAATTAAAAATAGCTATCGTTTTAAAGTCTTTCATTTTGAATTTTTTATAAATGTAGTAAAGTTATTATTAGTTTAAAACTCTAAGTAGAATAAGGAATAGTGAATACAATTTTGTAATTTTAGACTTTTAAGAAAAGATACATGAGTAAAAGATTAAGAAAGCCGATAAAAAAAGGGAAAGATTTCTCAGATAAAATTATAAAAATATTATCGCAAAGTGCCAATAAAGCCTTTAATTATAAGCAAATTGCTGCCAAATTAGAATTAGACGACACCCAAAGCCGTAATGAAATCATTAAAGATTTAAAGATTTTGGCAGCTTCAAAGAAAATTATAGAATCCGAACCAGGGAAATATTTAATAAAAGCAACAAGTAAAGAGTATTACGAAGGAACAATTGATATGACCGGTCGTAAAACCGCTTATTTTATTTGTCCGGAATTTGAAGAAGATGTTTTTATTCCAAGTAATAATTTAAATCACGCCTTAGATAAAGATACCGTAAAAGTGTATGTTTATAATAAAAGAAGCGGTAGAAGAGCTGAAGGTGAAGTGATTGAAGTGATTGAACGGTATAAAACAGATTTTGTTGGGGTTATTGATATTCAAAAGAATTTTTCTTTTGTTTCGACAGCCAATCCAAAGATGTACACCGATATTTTTATTCCAAAAGATAAAATAGGAGAGGCAGAGCAAGGGGATGTGGTTTTGGTTCATATCGAAGATTGGCCTTCAAGAGCCGATAGTCCTTTTGGAAAAGTGGTGAAAGTTCTTGGAAAACCAGGTGAACATGATACTGAAATTCACGCCATTTTAGCCGAATATGGTTTACCTGCTGAGTTTCCTATTGAAGTGGAAACATTTGCCCAAAAAATTGATACCTCGATTGAAGCCAGTGAAATAGCCAAGCGCCGAGATATGCGCGATACATTGACTTTTACGATTGACCCAAAAGATGCTAAAGATTTTGATGATGCTTTGTCTTTCAAAAAGTTAGAAAATGGTAATTACGAAATTGGTATTCACATTGCCGATGTTTCCTATTATCTTGAAGAAGGAACAATACTGGATGATGAGGCTTATCAAAGAGCAACATCGGTTTATTTGGTGGATAGGGTAGTGCCAATGTTACCGGAAGTTCTTTCTAATTTTGCCTGTTCGTTGCGCCCTCAAGAAGAAAAATATACGTTCTCAGCTATTTTCGAAATTACAGAAACTAGTAAAGTCGTAAATCAATGGTTTGGTAGAACTGTAATTTACTCTGATCAGCGTTTCGCTTACGAAGAAGCTCAATACATCATAGAAACTAAAGATAATACGATTCCAATAGAAACTTCTATTACAGGAAGTTCCTATGTGGTTTCTGATGAAATCGTTGCTGCTACTTTAAAAATGGATCAGTTGGCTAAAATATTCAGAAGAAACAGAATGAATGAAGGTGCTATTTCTTTTGATAAAGTTGAAGTAAAATTCAACTTAGATCAAGATGGAGAACCAGAAGGAGTTTATTTTAAAATAGCCAAAGATGCCAATCATTTGATTGAAGAATTCATGTTATTAGCCAATCGAAAAGTGGCTGAATATATTGGTAAACAAAAGAAAACCTTTGTTTATAGAATACATGATGAACCAAATGAGGATAAATTAATAGCAATGCAAAATGTCATTGCTAAGTTTGGTTACAAGATCGATTTTAGAAATAAAGGAGATATTTCTAAATCATTGAATGCTTTGATGGAAGAAGTAAATGGAAAAAAAGAACAAAATCTAATTGATACTCTCGCAATTAGAGCTATGAGTAAAGCCAAATATTCTACGGATAATATTGGTCATTATGGATTGGCATTTGATTATTATTCACATTTTACATCGCCTATTCGTCGTTATCCCGACGTTATGGTTCATCGTTTATTGCAGTATTATTTGGATGGAGGAAAATCGGTTGATGAAGAATTGTATGAAACTAAATGTTTGCATTCTTCAACGATGGAAGGTTTAGCTACTAATGCCGAAAGAGATTCCATCAAATATATGCAGGTAAAATACATGCAAAACCATAATGACCAGGAATTCCTAGGAGTTATTTCTGGAGTTACCGAATGGGGAATTTATGTTGAAATTATAGAAAATAAATGTGAAGGTATGGTAAGAACCCGTGATATAAAAGAGGATTATTATACTTTTGATGAAAAACAATATGCCTTGATAGGTGCCAATTCTAATCGATTATTACAACTTGGTGATGAGATTTATGTAACTGTTAAAAATGCCGATTTAGTTAAGAAACAATTGGATTTCAATTTTATTAGAAGGAGCGAATAAGATTTTAAAATAGACATATTAACAATTAAATTTTTTGAAATGAAAAGAATAATTTTAGTAGGTTTGGTATTTATGGCACAATTCACTTTTGCGCAAACTACGATAGCTCTTGGAGATTTTACGGATCTAAAAGTATTTGATAAGTTGAGTGTAACTTTAATAGCTTCCAATGAAAATAAAGCTGAGATAACTGGAACCAGTCAAAGTAAAGTGGAAATTGTTAATAAAAATGGGCTTTTAAAAATAAGAATGCCTTTGACAAAAATGATGACTGGAGATGAAGCAAAAGTGACTTTATATTTTAAAAAAATTCAAAGTATAGATGCCAATGAAGGTAGTTCTGTAATTTGTGCAGATACTTTTAAACAAACAACCTTTGATCTAGGAACGCAGGAAGGAGCTCAGATAACAGTTTCATTAGATGTTGATAAAACCTCTATTAAAGCCTTTTCAGGAGGAATTGTTACTGTGACAGGTAAAGCGGTCACTCAATCGGTTTCTATTAATTCTGGAGGTATTTTAAAAGCAAATGAATTAGAAACTTCCCAAACTACCGTACATATTTCTGCAGGGGGAAGTGCGGACATAAAAGCCAGCATGCTTGTTGATGCCAAAGTCAAAGCAGGTGGTACAGTTACAATCTATGGCAAACCAAAGGAATTAAGACAAGAAACTCTAATGGGTGGAAGCATTATTCAGAAATAATTTTTAATTTTTTAAAGTCATTTTTTAATGATAAACGATATTTTAACTGGTATTCCTTGGGGAGTTCTATTGAGTTTTATGATTGGCCCTGTTTTTTTTATTTTACTTGAAACAAGTATAATTAAAGGATTTAGAGCTGCTTTAGTTTTTGATTTAGGTGTTGTTTTAGGAGATGTTTTTTTTATAACAATTGCTTATTTAGGTAGTTATAGATTGATTCAAAGTTTAAATGATAATTCTTCCTTGTTTATTTTCGGAGGTTTTATTATGATGGCTTATGGATTTGTTTCTTTCTTAGGAACTAAAAAAGAAAAGAAAGTAAATACTAAAACAATTGATAATGAGATTATAAAAAAGAATTATCTGGGTCTTTTTTTCAAAGGTTTTTTTCTAAATATTATTAACATTGGTGTACTTGGTTTTTGGTTAGCCGTTATTATTTCAGTTGGACCAAAATTAGAAATGGAAACCTCGAGAGTGCTTACATTTTTCATCTCAGTAATTATTACTTATTTAAGTATTGATTGCATAAAAATAGCTTTGGCTAAGCAATTGAAACACAAAATGACACCAAAAAATATTTATAAAATCAAAAGAGGAATTAGTGTTGTTCTAATGATTTTTGGACTGGTTTTAATCTTTCAAGGTTGGTTTCCAGAGGAAAAACAAATGGTAAAAAATGCTTTCGAAAAAATAGACAAGTAAATTTTCTATAAGATTAAAAAAAGGAACTATTATTTAGTTCCTTTTTTTTGTTTCTTTTTTTTGGTGAATTGTATAGATTTGAAGATTGTATTTACTTCATTTTTAGAAAAAATAATATAAAAAAAAACCTCTAAATTGCTTTAGAGGTTTTAAGCATCGTCTGGATTCGAACTATATCTTTATCTAATTTTTTCTAAAAATTAAACATAAAAAAAACCTCTAAATTGCTTTAGAGGTTTTAGAGGCATCGTCCGGATTCGAACCGGAGTAGGAGCTTTTGCAGAGCCCAGCCTAGCCGCTCGGCCACGACGCCATTCCTGAACGGATGGCAAAAGTAACTTAAAATTTTAAAGTTTAAAAGTTTAAAGTTAACTTTTTTCTATTTTTATAACAATTGTTACAATTTAAAATAACGCTCTTCTTCCATTTCTATGGTAACCGCTTCTACATCACCACCTATAGGAGGATTAATTTTTGAAACAGCAACTTTAATTTTTGAAACAGTTTCTAGTTCTGCCAGGCCTCTATCTATAATTCTTTTGGCTACATGCTCTAGTAAATTGGAACGAATAGCCATTTCTTCTACCACAATTTTATTTAAATGTACATAATCTACTGTATCTTTCAAGTTATCGGACTCAGAAGAATGTTTCAAATTGGTTCTTATTTCCAAATCTACACTGTAATCAGAGCCTATTTTTCCTTCTTCTATCAAACAGCCGTGGTATGAAAAAGTGCGTATGTTTTTTAATCTTATTGTTCCCATTTTTTTATTTTTTCAGTAATTAATTCATGTTTAAAAGCGTAATGATTTTAAACTTTAATAGTTATAATAACATTCCTTTTCATCGATTTTCACATCTTGAATAACCTCTTTTTTATTCCAAAACATTAAGTATTTATACAAATGTATTAAAAATTGACAACTGTTTTTTCTTTAAAGTCTATTATCTTATTGTCTATTATCTGTCATCTATTTTTTATCTTTGCTAAAATTTATAAAAATGGCATCAGAAGAGAAATCACTTCATTTTATTGAACAAATTATAGAAGACAGTTTAGCAAACGGTTTTCCACAAGATAAATTACGCTTTCGTTTTCCACCAGAGCCAAATGGATATTTGCACATTGGACATGCCAAATCAATTTGTCTTAATTTTGGTTTAGGTCTAAAATACAATGCGCCAGTAAACTTGCGTTTTGATGATACTAATCCAGCCAAAGAAGAGCAGGAATATGTTGATGCCATCAAAGAAGATTTAAAATGGTTGGGTTTCAATTGGTCTGAAGAATTGTATTCATCTGATTATTTCCATCAATTATACGATTGGGCAGTTACTATGATTAAAAAGGGTAAAGCCTATGTTGATAGTCAGTCTTCTGAAGATATGGCAACTCAAAAAGGTACACCTACTCAACCAGGTGTTGATGGACCTTATAGAAACCGTTCTATAGAAGAAAATTTAGCTCTTTTTGAAGGAATGAAAAATGGT
>NZ_DASTTN010000505.1:0-7488 GCF_035760125.1 Flavobacterium sp. | reverse complement strand
ATGGCAGATTTAAAAATTATATAACCATTAAGACGCTAAAATTAAATTGGGTGATGATGTAACTAACCCTAAAATAAAAAAAGACCTCTAGAAATTTTCTAAAGGTCTTTTTTGTTTTATAAAATGTTATTTTATAATTATTTAGCCAATGGATTGGATTGAAGCTCTGTTAAAGGAACTGGATAAAAATTGTTTTTTGCAGGATCAAAACCATTTCGTCCAATAGCGTCTAGAGCTGCTTTTGTTTTTCCCCAGCGGCGTAAATCATAGAAGCGGAAGTTTTCTTGAGGAAACTCAATAATCCTTTCGTGCTCAATTTGAGCTTTCACTTGATCATAAGTGCTACCCGCCATTCCTGGCATATCAGCTCTAGTGCGCACCTGATTGATTAAAGGTATCGCTGCGGCTGTTTGCCCCAATTCATTTAGTGCTTCTGCTTGCATTAATAATACATTAGAATATCTCATAAGAGGAATATTTAGACCAATGAATTCTTGATCCATTTTTTCCTGAGTAGTTGGAATGAATTTACGGAATACAGGTTTGTCGGTATCACCAAAACGTTCATCATATGTTTTTCCAAACAAAAGTGGATTGGCAGGATCATTAAAATAAGGATCCTTAAAGAATATGGTACTGTACAAACGAGAATCATAGCCGCCAGTAGTGGCTATTTTACCTTCTTTTTTGTATTCGTCCATCAACATGGGACTTGGTAGAATTTCATCCCATCCACCCAGTTCACTTGCTGCCATCCAGTAATGGATAGCCGTACGATAGGAAGCCCCATTTGCTGTATTTTCAGAAAATTGTAATTCAAAAATGGATTCTGGTGAATTCTCATTGCTTCCATCAAACATACTGCCGTAATTCTTAACAAGGGAATATCCTTGAACCTTATTTAAGGCAGTAATAGACTCGTTGAGGTGTGCTTGCTTTTGAGCGGTTTCTTCGTAGGCACGAGTTAAATAAGCAAAACCAAGATAACTATTCGCCGCGCCACTGGTGGCACGACCCGTATTGTCACTCGGCTGTACTGTTGGGAGTATAGCTGCGACGGCTTTTAACTCACTGGTGATAAAATCCCAAGCTTCAACGCGAGTCGATAAAGGAGCATTTAATTCGGATTGATCTGTGATGTATTTTTTTCGAATAATAATTTGATCCCAATTCAGCAGTAATTTCATGTAGTAATAGGCACGAAGAAAACGGGCTTCTGCCTCAATCTTTGCTCTGTCACTATCACTTATAGTTGATGAAGGAATTTGTTTCAATTTATCAATAACTTGGTTGGCATTGCTTATTCCTCTATAATTATTATTCCAATAACTAGTAAATTGACTGTTACCATTGGTGTAATTAAAAGCGTATAGTTCTACCCAATTTTGATAATTTTGAGCATCACTACCCAATAAGCAAATGTCTTCGCGGTATGCTTCGACGGACCATTTTACTTCCGAAAATGCCCATTCATCAGTAGAGCCTTCCAATTGGGCGTAAGTTGCCGCCAATCCTGCTTCGGCATCTGATTTGTTTCTCCAAAAATTTTGAGAAGTAAGTTCATCTGGTGATTGTTGATCTAAAAAATCACTACATCCAACTAAAGTGAATAAACTTACGATTGAAAATATATAAAATGTCTTTTTCATAATTGTGCTTTTAAAGATTTTATTAAAAATTAAATTGGACACCCGATACGAATGATCTTGTAAAAGGATATACAAAACGGTCTACACCAGTATTAAGAACCGATGATCTTGAAAATTCAGGATCAATACCTTGATAGTTAGTGATTGTAAATAAATTTTCGGCACCTACGTAGAATCTCAATTTGTCAATTTTTGCTCCTGCTAAGAATTTTTCAGGAATTGTATATCCAAATTGTAATTGACGAAGACGTATAAAATCACCGTTTTCAAGAAAACGTGTTGATTCACGGCTGTTTCCGTTAGGATCTGATAAAACGGCGCGTGGAATGTTACTATGATTCTCAGGAGTCCATGCATTAAGGGTAGTAGCTAGCATGTTTGTACCATTATTCATAGATTCGTAGAAATATCTGTTTCCATTATACAGTTTGTTTCCCCAAGCACTTCCTATTAAAGCTGAAAAATCAAATCCCATATAATTGGCTCCCAAAATAAGATTGGCTTCCAGTTTAGGCAGTCCAGTTCCAGAATACACTTTATCCTCTTCATCAATAGTTCCGTTGCCATTTATATCTTTGAAACGAATATCTCCAGGTTTTGCGTCTGGTTGAATTAAATTACCATTTTTACTATAGGCGTTTACTTCATCCATAGATTGAAAAATACCGTCGGTTTGATATAAATAAAAAGCACTAATTGGTTTTCCTACGTGAGCTTGAGTTGGAAAATGTTCAGCTCCAAATTTTAAGCCTTCTCCATAAATTACTTGGCCTTCATTGGCGAGTGACACGACTTTATTTTGAAGGGTAGTTAGATTGAATCCTACATTATAGTTGAATTCATTTACTTTATTACGGTAATTAATTTCAAATTCAAATCCTCTATTACTGATTTCACCTACGTTAAGAATTGGATCATTGATTCCGGCCGAAGGAGCAATTTTTTTAATAATCAACAAGTCTTGAGTTGTATTGTAGTAATAGTTCATAGATCCGCTTAGTTTGCCTCCTCGAACTGTATAATCAATTCCAATATTTTTAGAGTCGGTTGTTTCCCATTGTAGATCTTTATTTTCCAATGTAGTTGCAATACTTCCTGGCCAAGGATTATTTCCATTTCCTTGGACATAACCATATTTTAAATTATTTCCAGTAGTGATTAAGGCACTGGAAGAATAATAACCCAATGCTGATTCGCTACCCAATTGTCCCCAACTCGCACGTAATTTTAAATTAGACATGAAGAAATTGTCAGGATAGAATTCTTCTTTTTCAATTTTCCAACCTAAAGCAATTGATGGAAATGTACCGTAACGACTGTTCTCTCCAAATTTTGAAGAGCCATCATGTCTCAAACTCATTTGAAGAAGATAACGGTCTTTATAGGAATAATTTAAACGACCAAAATAGGATAATCTATTGTATTGGTATTTTGAACCATCGGCATTATAAGTCCCCCCTTTTCCGGCGCCAATAGTTTCAAAGCTTGAATCTAAAAATCCAGCAGCTTGTTCTGAAGTTACAATTTGCCCATTTTCTACCGTATAGTTAGTAGTCTTGCCTTCTACTTCAACACCTGTCCATTCTGAAGACATTTCGTTTAAGGTATTACCTAACATTAAATTGAAAGTATGATCCCCAAAAGTTTTATCAACGGTAAGTATATTGTCTAATATTTGGTTATCCCAATGTGTATTTGTATTACTTTGTACTGTATATAAATGTGGCTCTTTATTATTGGCAATATAAGGTGGATTATGTGCCGTTAATTGGTTATTCGTTACGCGATACGAATAAGCAATTTTATATTTTATCCAAGAGGCAATGTTGGCGGTTACCCCAAAATTTGCAGTAAAATCTTGTCCTTTATCTATTCTTGAATTGAAATTTTGCTCCGCTACAGGGTTGGTGTACGAAGGTAAGCCGTTTTTATTGGTTAATCCATATCCGTAAGTTTCATTGGCATCATATACAGGAACTAATGGCGAAATGGAATACACCTCTTTCAATTGGAATGTTGGAAGCTCACTTTGTGTTCCTATATAAGCCATTTTGGCGTCGATATCAAAAATTGATTTTTTGAAACTAAGTCTTGCACTTGCGTTTTGTCTTTCAAAATCATTACCAATTACAATTCCTTCTTCTTTGACAAGGTTACCATATAGCGCATATTTTACGTTTCCGTCTTTACCTTGTATTCCTAAACCGTAGTTTTGTGCCAGTCCGGTGCGGAAAACTTCATCTTGCCAATTGGTGTTGGCCGTTGCCGGAGTAGTGATGTAAGCTGGTAAAGCTACAGGTTGACTTGAATATTGATTGTAATTATCATAAATGTTTTTGGTCACCGTCTGGTATCCCTTGGCATCAAGCATTTCAAGTTGATTGGCAGCAGAAGAACTATTTAAATAAGCTGTAAAATCAACTTTTACACCATCTTTTTGTCCATTTTTTGTTGTTACCAAAATAACTCCATTTGCAGCAAGTGATCCGTAAATAGCTGCCGCAGCTCCATCTTTAAGAACCTCCATTGATTCAATATCGTTTGGGCTTACGGTATTAATTGACCCTTGGAAGCCGTCAATGATATATAAAGGCTCCGTGTTTCCAAAGGTATTCACCCCTCTTATTTTTACACTTACGCCACCACCTGCTAGCCCTCCCGTTTTTTGAACGCTTACACCGGAAACTAATCCTTGTAGCGCCTCTGCGGCACTAGCGGTAGTTCTACGCTCTATGCTTTCTTTTTTTACTGATGAAATGGCTCCAGTAACATCACTCTTTTTCATTTTTCCGTAACCCACAACAATTACTTCGTCCAATTTATTGGTTTCGTCCTGTAGGGAGATATTAATTTGGGTTTGATTGTCTACAAGCTCCGTTTGTTCTGTAAATCCAATGTATGAAAATGTTATACTTGGAGCTACTACCGTTGAAGGAATTGTCAGGCTATATGAACCATCAAAATCAGAATTTGTACTGATTTTAGTTCCTTTTACAATGACATTTACATTTGGTAGTGTGTTACCTTTTTTATCGGTTATTTTTCCTTTAATAGTAATAGTATTTGTAGCACTTTTGTTTTGATTGTTATCCTGTGCATGAATGGCATTAGGTAATCCAACGCATAAAAAAAGAGCGACATAAATAGCACTCCTAAATAGTGGTATTGATTGTTTCATATGAGATAGTTTAAGATTATAGTTTAAAAAATCGGAAGATATTTTATCTCCATTTGCTAATTGTTATATTTTTTTCACCTCCTTTTTTATAAAATATAAATTGATTATTGATACTATTTTAATTTTTTTTGTTTGCCTTAAAAATGATGTTAATATCATTTTGTAAAATAAATTGAGGATAAACAAACCCTAAAAAACCGACTTAATTGGTAGTGTTTGATGATAAATATGACAGTTTTGCTTTTTTTGTTTTTATATATAAATAATTTTTTTAACGTTAAATTGAATTTTTATCAATAATGCATACTATTTTTTGACAATATGCTTTGACTTAGCTTCTTTTTTATATAAAGATCGGTTTCAAAAATAGAGAAGTTTTAAAACAGCCGCATACTAGTACCTACCAGTTTGTTCGACGTAAAAGGAATACAGAAGAAAATGAATAATTCTTGCAAAGTTTGAGTTAATATAGTATTATTTGTGATTGGTAAGCGTTTGGTTACTGTTTCATAACGGTCGCGAATTTTGAACTGTTTTCGACGTTCTTAATTTTGGAAATTATTGAAATGCGAAGAAAAATAGTTTGATTTGTTATGTGTTTAAAATATATTTTTTCAAAATTTATGATTGCAGATTGTAATGCCAAATGGACATCAGAACATTGTTTTTTTAGTTCTTTTGCATTTCAATTTCGACCCTACCAGTAAAGGGAGTTTTTGATTTCTGTAATTTTAGGATGTATCTTTCCTGTTGTACTTAAAGAGTTAACAAGAGGTTATCAATTTTTGTGAATTAGGTTATGATATTTTGTAAAGAATAATGTATTTATTACACTTTTTTAATTGTATAATAGTAGATTGGGTAGTTTATTATGATGAAATCATAGATTAATGGAAACAGACTTTGTTAAAAAAAGGATTGATTTAAAATAAAAAAATAAAGATTAAGGTTGTCCATATTAGATTGTATTTTAGTATAATTTAGAATAAACTGGTAGGGTTTTAATAAGATGATATTAATTTTCTAAGATTTAAAAGGAGGGGTGCAAAAACAATTTGGGATTTGTCTATAAATCGAATTAATCTATAAATTGGAGATCACTTTGAGCAGTTTTGATTTAAACAATCCATTGGGTTGAATTTAATATATTAACTTAGTTGTATTGTAAAAATCAAACGAGTCAAAATAGAATAAAAAAAATCGTGTCATACATTTGAAGTGCTAGTTTGTTATTGAATTGAAAATTATTAAAGCATCATGAAAAAAATAACCTTGTTTTTAGTTTCGGTTTTTTTAACGACAACTGTATCCTATAGTCAGAATACTGCTTCAAAGGCTGCCAAAGAATATGATAGTTTAGTGAGTCATACGATCTATGGAAAAAACGAAAAAGTTGGAAAATACTATACTATCAGAGGGTTTAAAATGTATTGTGAAATCTATGGCTCAGGGGAACCACTGTTGTTTATTCATGGGAATGGATCGAGCATCAATGCTTTTGTAAAACAGATTCCTTTTTTTTCAAAAAAATATAAAGTAATCGTTGCCGACAGCCGTGCTCATGGTAAATCAATTGACAAATCTGATGCCCTTACTTACGAAATGATGGCCGATGATTATGCAGCCTTATTGACGGAAATGAAAATAGATTCGGCCTATGTTGTAGGCTGGAGCGATGGTGGAATAAATGGGCTGTTACTTGCCATTAGACATCCGGAAAAAGTAAAAAAGTTGGCAATTACGGGAGCGAACTTGCAACCAGACTCTACTGCAGTTTCACCGGATATTTTAAAAAGCACCAAAAAGACATACGATATGTTTGTCAATATGTTTAAGGAGAAAAGAGCCAAGACTCCTTTAGACTCAACTGTTTATAAATACATGAAGTTGTTGATTGAGCAACCCCATATTGCAATAGATGACCTTCATAAGATTAAGGCTCCAACACTTGTTATTGGCGGCGATCAAGATGTGATCCGACCAGCACATACCTTGAACATTTTTGAAAGTATTCCCAATGCTAATCTGTGGATTCTTCCCAACTCAGGGCATTCGACTTTAGTGAGATACTCTGATGAGTTTAATGAGAAAGTGGAAGATTTTTTTAAAACCAAGTATCATAAAATCGAAGGTGGCGATAGGGGTTTTTAGAAACTGCTTTTTGTATATTTGGGTTAAGTCTAAAAAAATACAAACTCGAAGCCAGTTGGGCGTTTTGTTGAATTTTAGAAAATAAAAAAGTATATGAAGAAAATAATTTTAATAACTGCAATTTTAATTGCAACGTTCAGTAAGACTTATGCACAAGAAATAAGTTTTAAGGCACCGGATTACGAATTAATCAAAAAGAATATTCAGGACAAAAAATCGAATTATTATTATCCAAAATTATTGGAAAGAATGATTTCCAATGATACATTATTGACTAATGAGGATTATCGACATTTGTATTTTGGATATGTTTTTAACTCAAAATACGATGCTTACTATAGGTCGCCAGATGAGGAAAAATTAGGTAAATATTTCACTAGTGATTCAATATACGAAAAGGATTATGACGAAATAATAAAATTATCAGAGCATTCTATTAGCTTATTTCCGTTTGATTTGAGACAGATGAATTACCTAGGATATATTTATCATTTAAAAGGGGATAATGTT
>NZ_DASTTN010000504.1:0-10131 GCF_035760125.1 Flavobacterium sp. | reverse complement strand
AGCTTATGTTTCTGTAAATAAAGCTTTGGTAACCCAAGCAAGTTCTGCTATTCCGGTTATTCCATTGTATATTTCTTTATTGTATAAAATAATGAAAGAAAAAGGAATTCATGAGGGATGTATCGAACAAATTCAACGTTTGTACCAACAAAGATTATATACGGGAGAGCCAATGATTACTGATGAAAAAGGAAGAATCCGCATTGATGATTGGGAAATGCGTGAGGACGTTCAGGCTCAAGTAGCAAAACTTTGGTTGGAAGCTACAACTGAGAATCTAGCTGAATTAGGAGATTTAGAAGGATACAGAAGTGATTTCTACAATCTGTTTGGTTTTGGATTTGATGGTGTTGATTACAAAGCAGACACAAACGAAATGGTTGCTATTCCAAGTATTGGGTAATTAGCAAACAATATTTATAATTTTCAAAAACACTTTATTACTTGATGGTTTAAGTCAAGAGAATAAGGTGTTTTTTTATGGACTGTGTTCAATTGATTAATTTTGGAGCAGAAAGTTTTTGCATTTTAGGAAATATAGTCCCGCTTTCCGTTGCAATTCCCGATAAAGAAAAAACTACGGCAAAAAAGCCTTTTTTTTCTAAATCGGGAGATTTCCATTTCAATCGGGGCTAGGAGTTAGGATTTTTGCTTTTTTGCAATCATCTGAAAAAAGAAATAATACAATCACAGGTTTATAGTATAATTTTAAAATATCATTTTATGTATAATTTATTAAAAGGAAAAAGAGGAATTATTTTTGGTGCTTTGGATGAAAATTCAATCGCTTGGAAAACTGCCGAACGTATTCACGAAGAAGGAGGAGCTTTTGTTTTAACAAATGCTCCAGCGGCAATGCGATTGGGAAATATTGATTCATTGGCAGAAAAAATTGGTTGTCAAATTATTCCTGCTGATGCAACTTCAGTTGCCGATTTAGAAATACTGGTTGATAAAGCGGTTGAAATTCTTGGAGGTAAAATTGATTTTGTTTTGCATTCTATTGGAATGTCTGTCAATGTTCGAAAAGGAAATCATTATACGAACCAAAATTATGAATTTACCGAAAAAGGATGGAATGTTTCAGCAGTTTCGTTTCATAAGCTAATGCAAGTATTGTATAAAAAAGATGCGATGAATGAATGGGGCAGTATCATCGCGTTGTCTTATATGGCAGCACAGCGTGTTTTTCCAGATTATAATGACATGGCTGATAATAAGGCTTTTCTAGAATCCGTTGCACGTAGTTTTGGGTATTTCTTTGGAAGGGACAAAAAAGTGAGAGTGAATACTATTTCGCAATCTCCAACTGCCACTAGAGCTGGACAGGGAGTTAAAGGATTTGGAGGGTTTATCGCTTTCGCAGATAAAATGTCTCCTCTAGGTAATGCAACAGCAGCAGAATGTGCAGATTATATAGTCGTTATGTTTTCGGATTTGACTAGAAAAGTGACTTTGCAAAACTTATTGCATGATGGAGGATTCTCCAATATGGGAGTTAGTCAAGAAGTAATGGAAATGTTTGAATAGGGAGATAAAGATACTTGTAGTGTAAAAAACCATCATTATTTATTTGATGGTTTTTTTATTGATAAAGAGTACCTTTGCCAGAAATTTAAATTAAACGAATTAAAAAATAATAATCAAATTACTATTATGTTGTTTTCATTGATCATTCCCGTTTATAATCGCCCTGATGAAGTAGATGAATTATTAGAAAGTTTAGCAAAATCAACTTATGAAGAAATTTTTGAAATTGTATTGATAGAGGATGGTTCTACAATTCGATGTCAAGACGTTGCTCAAAAATATGGTGATAGATTAGATATTTCGTACTACTACAAAGAAAATTCAGGTCCAGGTGATTCCAGAAACTACGGAATGAATAAGGCCAGAGGGGATTATTATATCATTTTCGACTCAGATTGCATTATACCTAGTAATTATTTGAATGAAGTTGAAAAAGCCTTACAGGAAGATTATGTGGATTGTTTTGGTGGTCCTGATAAAGCTTTGGATAGTTTTTCGGATATTCAAAAGGCTATTAATTTTGCAATGACCTCTTTTCTTACTACAGGTGGAATTAGAGGGGGCTCGGAAAAAATAGGAAAATTTCAACCCAGAAGTTTTAACATGGGGATTTCTCGTAGGGCATTTGAAGCATCCAAAGGCTTCGGTAATATTCACCCGGGTGAAGATCCTGATTTGTCTATCCGTTTGTGGAACTTAGGTTTTGAAACCCGACTTTTTTCGAATGCATTTGTTTATCACAAAAGAAGAATTGATTGGGGAAAATTTTCTGTGCAAGTAAATAAGTTTGGTAAAGCTAGGCCAATTCTAAATAGCTGGTATCCAGAATATAATAAATTAACTTTTTTCTTCCCAACGTTTTTTATAATAGGATTTTTTGTATCTTTAGTATTATTGATCTTTAATCAAGATATTCTGCTTAAATTTTATTTTGGCTACTTTTTGGCATTATTTTTGTTATCTTCTATTCAGAATAAAAGTATTAAAATTGGCTATTTATCCATTATTGCAGTTTGGAAACAGTTTTATGGATATGGAATTGGATTTTTAAAGTCTTATGTTAAAGTAATAATTTTAAAGCAAGACCCAAAAGAAGCTTTTCCAGAATTGTTTTTTAAAATATAGTATGACTAAAATAATTGGTTTAACTGGAGGAATAGGGAGCGGTAAAACTACCGTAGCCAATGAATTTTCATCTCTTGGAATTCCTGTTTACATTACAGATCTGGAGGCCAAAAAATTGATGCAATCTGAGTCTGTTTTGAATCAAATCAAAGAAGAATTTGGAAGTTCAGTTTTTGATAATGGTGTTTTGCTTAGGGATAAATTATCCGAAATCGTTTTTAATGATGACAAAAGATTAGTAAAGCTAAACAGTATCGTTCATCCCGCAGTGAAACAACATTTCAGAGAATGGCTTTTAGAACATCAAAATAATCCATTTGTTATTTACGAAAGTGCAATTTTATTTGAAAGTGGCAGTTATAAAGAGTGTGATTATATTGTAAATGTCGTGGCACCTCTTGAAATTAGAATTCAAAGAGTTATAGAAAGAGATAAAACAACTCGAGAAAAAGTTCTGGAAAGAATAAAAAATCAGTGGAATGATGAGGAAAAATCATCAAAAAGTGATTTTATTGTTAAAAACACTAGTATGGAGGCGATAAAGCTAGAAATTGTTAAAATTCTTAATTTTTTAAGAATTAAACAAATGAACTCTTAAATGTTAATCTTTGGTTAATGCTTTATTTACTATATTGTTAAAATACTAATTTTGCTTGAATGAATAAATTATTTTTTAGATTACTTGTATTGTTAATGAGTTTATCCTTGATCGGGATAATTCTTGTGCAGGTATATTGGTTTAATACTTCGTTTAAGAATAATGATGAACAATTTAAGTTTCATGTTAAGCAGGTAATAGGAAATGTTGCTGAAAAACTGCAGAATCGAGAAGCTTATAGTTTTTATGATAAATACAATCATTATAAAGATAGTACTGGTAAAGTTCCTAGGAGGGATGACTTATTAGAATTTTATTATGTTCAAAAAAATCCAAAGACTAATCAAACTATCATTTACTCGAATAGTATAATATCTGAAGATTTTAAAATTTCATCTGGACTTTTTGATAAAAAATTTGATACTGAAAGTTTTAAAAACTTCAATTCTAGGAGAGTAACTGAGGTTTATAACAAGAATAACCTTGATAATTCTGGCATACAGCAAAGTTTAATTCCAGATGCGAGATATGAAAAATCGGGTAATTTAGACATATTGGATAATGCTCAATTTGAGATTTTCTTTAAAGATATTGCTTCTGCAATGCCTCTTCAGGAAAGAATTTCAAAGGAAGTTTTAAGGGAGATTATAAAAAAGGAATTAGAAGAATATGGTGTAAAAACCAAATTTGAGTTTGGAATTTTAAGTAATGGAATACAAACTAAAGTAAAATCTGATAACTTTATGTATGTTCAGGATGCTACTTATTCTATTCCAGTTTTTACTGATAATGAGGGAAATGAAAAATATAAATTGTTAGTTTATTTTCCACATAAAAAGAAATTTTTACTGTCTGAATTGGTAAGTATTACGATTTTGTCCATCATATTTACGTTAATTATTATAATCGCTTATACTACCGCTTTAAATCAGTTGATTCGTCAAAGACAAATTTCGGAGATTAAAACCGATTTTATCAATAATATGACGCATGAGTTTAAAACACCAATTGCCACAATAAATCTAGCTTTGGATGCTATTAGAAATCCGAAGATCATTGAAGACAAAGAGAAAGTGTTTAAATACCTCGAAATGATTCGGGACGAAAATAAACGAATGCATGCCCAAGTAGAAAATGTATTAAGGATTTCTAAATTAGAAAAGAAAGAATTAAATATCATAAAGGAATCAAGTGATATTGAAGAAGTTATAAATGATGCTATCGAGCACGTTAATTTGATTTTAGAAGATAGAGAAGGAACTATCGATATTCATTTTGGAGCTATCAGAAAAACAGTTTTACTGAATGATGTTCACTTTACTAATGTAATAGTCAATATTTTGGAAAATGCCATAAAATATACGCCTGGTATTCCTAAAATTGACATTTATACAGAAAATATTAAGGACATGGTTCTTATTAAAATAAAAGATAATGGCGTGGGTATGAGTAAAATTGCTCAAAAAAAGATTTTTGAAAAATTTTATAGAGAACATACCGGAGATATACATAACGTGAAAGGACATGGTTTGGGTCTTGCTTATGTAAAAAGAATTGTAGAAGACCATAATGGTCAAGTATATGTAGAAAGTGAAAAGGGAAAAGGAAGTACCTTCATTATAAAATTACCTTTAATAAATTAGAGTATGGAAAACACAAATAAAAAAATACTATTAGTAGAAGATGACCTTAATTTTGGTGCAGTTCTAAAAGACTATTTAATGCTAAATGATTTTGATGTTGTTTTGGCTAAGAATGGTATGGAAGGTTTTGAAAAATTCAAAAAGGATTCCTATGATTTATGCATCCTTGATGTGATGATGCCATACAAAGATGGGTATACTTTAGCAAAAGAAATAAGAGAAAAAAATAACGATGTTCCTATTATTTTCCTTACTGCAAAGTCTATGAAAGAGGATGTGTTGAAAGGATATAAAGCAGGTGCAGATGATTATTTGAATAAACCTTTTGATTCTGAGGTTTTATTGATGAAAATTAAAGCTATCATTCAAAGAAAAGCATCTGATGTGAAAACAGAAGCGGTTCAATTTGAATTTAATGTTGGTAAGTTTCATCTTAATTCAAAACTTCGTTTCTTAACTTTTAATAACGAAGAACCTATTAAGTTGTCTCCAAAAGAGAATGAACTTCTTAAAATGTTAATTTTACATGAAAATGATTTGATGCCAAGAGAATTGGCTTTAACAAAGATATGGAGAGATGATAACTATTTTACTTCTAGAAGTATGGATGTTTACATCGCCAAACTAAGAAAGTATTTAAAACAAGACGAGGATGTTGAAATTTTAAACATTCACGGTGAAGGATTCAGATTAGTTGTGAAAGGCAAATAATTAGGTCTTGTTAATTCATAAAAAAAGCTTCGAAATTAATCGAAGCTTTTTTTATTTCCAATTGAGTTGCAAAGCAAAGCATGTTTTGTCTTCTTTGGTGATACTAAAAACAATATCGCTATCATTTATACATTCATGAATGATAACTTTGTCTTTTAGTGAGAGTTCTTTTAAAAAGTTCATCTCAAAGCTTTTTACTTGTTGGGAAAGTATTTTGTTTTCATCTACTAAATCCAAACACCATTCCAAATATTTTACATTATTGGCATGATTGACAATGTCTAAATCGGATAAGGAAACGGTTCTTTCAAAAATTTCTTCTTTTTCTTGAGGTAGATTTATTTTTGAGAAACCCATCTCTGTGGCTCTATTTTCAGCATACAATTCAAAATGCTGGTAGGGAAGTGCCAAAGGTTCCGGTCTGCGGGCTTCGGTATTGAAAACTGCCCAAAAGGTTTCGGATCCTACTATTTTTTTACCGTTGACATGCATTTCGAGCGCACGTACAGAACGGGAATTTTCTAGGGAATTAATCCAGGTTTTTACGGTTACAACGTCTCTCCATTTTGGTAGTTCTCTAATTTCTACTCTCATTCTGCTCAAAACCCAAGCTTGGTTGAATTCCTGCATATCGGTAAAGCTAATTCCTCCCACTTCGGAATGGGCCGCTGCTGTTAATTGCAACAGATTACATAAGTCAGTATATTTTAAATAACCATTTGGGGTGCATTGGGTAAAATTGATTTCCCAGTCTTTACTCAAAATGGAAGTGAAATTTGGATCTATTGGCATTTTGTGAAATGTTTAATTCTTTATTTGGAAATAAAGCTGTTAATGTATTCAATGATATCTTTTCGGTTGGTTTGATAATCAAACCATTTGGTGTTTTCTTTACGTTTGAACCAAGTGAGTTGGCGTTTTGAAAATCGACGAGTGTTTTTTTTGATTTCTTCAACTGCAAAAAGCAAAGTAAATTCACCGTCAAAATAACTGAATAATTCTCGATACCCAACCGTCTGAAGGGCATTTAATTCTTTGTGTTGATATAAAGCTTGTGCCTCCGTCAAAAGTCCCTGATTGAGCATAATGTCTACTCGTTGGTTTATTCTTTCGTAAATCACGTTCCTGTCGGCTTCAAGGCCAATGATGATAGGTGTAAAATTTCGATTGTTTTTCTTTTGGTTTAAAAACGAAGAATAGGGTTTTCCGGTTCCAAGACAAACTTCCACAAATCGCATCATACGTTGCGGGTTTTGTAATGTTTGTGGATTTTCGGAAATAATTTTTTGAAAATATAACGAGTCGAGTGTTTCTAACTGTTGTTGTAAATATTCAATTCCTAGATTTTCATAATTTAAATTTACTTTTTCCCGAATGGAGGAATCGATTGATGGGAATTCGTCGAAGCCCTTTAAAATTGCATCTACATACAATCCAGAACCGCCAACAAGCACTACGTAATCATTGTTTTGGAATAACTCTTCTATTTTTAAAAGTGCTTCTTTTTCAAAATCACCTACGGTATAATTGTCAAAAATGGATTTGTTTTGAATAAAATGGTGTTTTGCTGATGCCAATTCTTCTGAACTGGGTACCGCTGTTCCAATGGTCATTTCTTTGAAAAACTGTCGGCTGTCGCAGGAAACAATTTCGCAATTATAGTGATTGGCCAGATTGATGCTCAAGGCTGTTTTTCCTATTGCCGTAGGCCCGACTATGGTAATTAAGTACTTCATGTTTTTTTGTTAGCCCAGATGGTAACGGAAACCCCGGAGTTATTGCAGTTTGTTTTTCTTGGTATAAAAGAGCGACTGAAAGAAGCTCCTTTTATGCCTTAGAAAAACTGCTGAAATAATGAGGAGTTGCAGTGTACAGCTGGATTAGCTTCTAATTATTTTGCTTTTGAAATTTATTTGGGATTAGAAATTAATAATTTTCATTACCCTGTGTTTTCTCAAATAACCTTGAATATAAGTTCTGGTGTTTCTATTATTTGGTATGGGGACAAGGATGTTTTTTAAGATTTCGGGGTTAATGATTTGATAATTTAAATCATAAAATGCATATCCTTTACATACTCCTTTTTCAATTAATATTGCGCTATGTTCTCCTGTTTTTCTCCCTTTGTCAATGATAATCATGTTTTTGTTGTCGAAAAGGTTTTTGTTGATGAAAACCTGAACCCTTGAATTGTATTCCTCGGGAGTTATTTTTCCGATACAAGCGCCATCACATTGATTGTTTTCATGTTGGGCGCAAGGAGTTTTTGAATTGGAAAGACTAGTAAGTTTTGGACATAACTGATAGCTGACAGTAATACGATTCAGGGCGCCTTTTCCTTCCTGTTGGTTGGCAAATGCAGTTATTTCTTTTTTACGGCCATCGGCTTTTTGAAGTTTTAAATTTAAATATCCATTTGGGTCTTTTTCGGCATAAATAGCCCAGGACAAAGTGTTTTTGCGTGCCATTCGGTTATAAATGGGACTGTTTTTCTTTATTTCCTCTGATTCTTTCAATAGTGCAATCAATTCGCTTCCTGTTTCCTCAAATGTTACAGTGAATACTTCGGCTTGGATTTTCTTTGAACTTCGGGTTATGCCTGTAAAATGCTGATTGACTCTTTTTTTAATGTTTTTGCTTTGTCCAATAAATATGATGGTGCCGTCTTCCTTATGGATATAGTAAATTCCAGTTTTGGAAGGGAGGCTTTCGATAATGTCCAATAATTTTGGAGAGACCCCTTTGATAACTTCAAATTTGATAAGCTCTTTTGTAATGGTTTTTTCAAGGTCTTTATCCAAAAGCATCTTGAAAAGTTTGACTGTTGCCATAGCATCACCACTGGCTCTGTGCCTGTCAGCCATAGGAATTCCTAATGCTCGAACTAATTTTCCTAAGCTATGTGAAGGTTGTTCTGGTAATAGACGTTGAGATAATTCTACAGTGCAGAGGGTTTTGATGTTGAAATCATATCCGAGGCGACGAAACTCAGTGCGGAGAATTCGATAGTCGAAAGAAGCATTGTGCGCCACAAGTACGCAGTCGTTTGTCATTTCGATAATGCGTTTGGCTACTTCAAAAAACTTTGGAGCGCTACGAAGCATTTCATTGTTTATACCTGTAAGTTTGACAACAAAAGGCTGAATGGGGATTTCTGGGTTGATTAAGCTGATAAACTGATCTACGATTTCGTGCCCATCATATTTATAGATAGCAATCTCCGTAATCCCTTCTTCGTTGAATTGTCCTCCAGTGGTTTCTATGTCGAGTATTGCGTACAAAATTCAGTATTCAGTTTTTAGTAATCAGTTTATTGTCTGAGATCAAAAATCTTTTATCGTCCTCCAAAGATACTACTTCCAATCCGAACCATTGTACTGCCACACTCAATTGCTAATTGATAATCGCCTGACATTCCCATGGAAATAGATTTTAGATTACAGATTTGCTTCGCCTGTTCGTCTTTTAGGCTCGGGTCAGATTTCAGATTTTTATAATCATCAAAAATAGATTTCAAATGCGTGAATTCCTTTTTGATTTGGTTTTGATTATCTGTAAAAGTTGCCATTCCCATCAAACCAACAATTCGGATGTTTTTCATTTCTTTAAAAGTAGTTGAAGATAGGAGCGCTGACAGTTCTTCTTCGTCAAGTCCGAATTTTGATTCTTCTTCAGCTATGTGTATTTGTAGTAAACAGTCAATAACTCGATTGTTTTTTAAGGCTTGTTTATTGATTTCTTCCAATAATTTCAAACTGTCCACCCCGTGAATCAAACTCACGAAAGGAGCCATAAATTTGACCTTATTTGTTTGTACATGTCCAATCATGTGCCATTCTATATCTTTGGGCATTTGTTCCCATTTATCGACCATTTCCTGAATTTTGTTTTCGCCAAAAACGCGTTGACCAGCATTATAAGCTTCCATCAAATCAGGAACGGGTTTGGTTTTGGAAACCGCTACCAAAGTAACATGTTCCGGAAGAGTCGATTTTATATCGAGGAGGTTTTGTTGGATGGACATGACACTGATTTATTAAAGATTAAACAAACTGTTTTGAAATCTTTTCCGCTTTTTTACTTTCGGTATAATCATAAAAACCTTCACCCGATTTTACTCCCAATTTCCCTGCTCTCACCATATTTACCAATAACGGACAAGGAGCGTATTTTGGGTTTTTGAAACCGTCATACATTACATTTAATATCGCAAGACATACATCAAGACCAATAAAATCAGCTAGTTGTAATGGTCCCATCGGATGCCCCATTCCTAGTTTCATAACAGTGTCAATTTCATAAACACCCGCTACTTTGTTATATAAGGTTTCGATTGCTTCATTAATCATTGGCATCAGAATTCTATTGGCAACAAAACCTGGGTAATCGTTTACTTCTACCGGAACTTTACCTAATTTTTCAGATAACTTCATGATGATATTTGTCACTTCATCGCTAGTATTATAACCACGAATGATTTCCACTAGTTTCATAATTGGCACCGGATTCATGAAGTGCATGCCT
>NZ_DASTTN010000503.1:0-18926 GCF_035760125.1 Flavobacterium sp. | reverse complement strand
GTTAGTGGCGCCAAATTACACATATTTTTTAATTATCAATAAAAAATTTAAAAATACTTATTATTATTATTAACAAAACAGTTCAATATATAACAATTCAATATTTTCACATATTGCATAATTAATAATAAAATAATAGGTTATTCTCAAAATATATTATGCATACATAATAATTTAGTATTTCTATTAAATTTATCACAATATTTACAACGTTTTCGCAAAAAGTATAAAGCAAAAAAAAAGCGAGAAATAAATCTCGCTTTTTTAAAATTCTATAACAATAGGTTATTCAACAGTAACTGATTTTGCTAAATTTCGAGGCTGATCAACATTACAACCCCTCATAACAGCAATGTGATAAGATAAAAGTTGCAATGGTATTGTTGTAATCAATGGCGACAACGCATCTGATGTTTCTGGTATCTCAATAACATAATCAGCCAATTCACGAACTTGGGTATCCCCTTTTGTCACTACCGCTATAATCTTTCCACTTCTAGACTTGATTTCTTGAATGTTACTTACAATTTTATCATAATGCCCTTGTTTCGGCGCAATCACAATAACCGGCATTAACTCATCAATTAATGCAATTGGCCCGTGTTTCATTTCAGCAGCAGGATAACCTTCAGCATGTATATATGAAATTTCTTTTAGTTTTAAAGCTCCTTCAAGTGCAACCGGGAAGTTATATCCACGACCTAAATACAAACAATTTGGCGCATCTTTAAACACAGCCGCAATTTCCTTAGATTTATCATTAGTTTCTAACGCTTCTTTAACTCTTTCAGGAATGATTTCCAATTCTTGCAAATACATATGAAAATCAGACTTAGATAAAGTTCCTTTGGCTTGAGCCAAACGAAGCGCAATCATTGTCAACACCGTAATTTGAGTAGTAAATGCTTTTGTAGAAGCTACACCAATCTCAGGTCCTGCGTGTGTATAAGCTCCAGCATGTGATTCTCTTGAAATAGATGAACCAACTACATTACACACCCCAAAAACAAATGCACCGTGTTCTTTCGCTAATTTTATAGCCGCCATGGTATCGGCAGTTTCTCCTGATTGCGAAATAGCAATTACAACATCTTTACTGTTTATAATAGGATTTCTGTATCTAAATTCAGATGCATATTCAACTTCCACAGGAATTCTAGCAAACTCTTCAATGACATACTCAGCCACCAAACCAGCATGCCAAGATGTACCACAAGCAACAATTATAATACGGTCTGCATTCAAAAATTTCTCAAGGTTGTCTTCAACACCAGCCATCTGAATAATCCCTTCATTAGCATGTAATCTTCCTCGGTAAGTATCTTTAATTACACTTGGTTGCTCGTAGATTTCTTTTAACATAAAATGATCATAGCCTCCTTTTTCAATTTGCTCCAAATTCATCTGAAGCTCTTGAATATATGGATCAACGATAGAATCGTCTTTAATTTTACGAATTTTCATAGCTCTATGCAACCTGATATTAGCCATTTCTCCATCTTCAAGATATATCGCATTTGAAGTATACTCAATAAATGGCGAAGCATCTGAAGCTATAAAATATTCTCCTTCACCAATTCCAATTGCCAACGGACTCCCTAATCTTGCCGCAACAATTTCATTTGGATTCTTTTTATCAAAGACAGCAATAGCATAAGCACCTACAACTTGATTTAATGCTACTTGAACTGCTTTACCTAATTTTAATTTTTCTTTTTTCTGTACTTCTTCAATAAGATTTATTAAAACCTCAGAATCCGTATCCGACATAAAAGTATACCCTCTCTTTATCAACTCCACTTTTAAAGGGGCATAATTCTCAATGATTCCATTATGAATAATCACCAAATCACCTGAATTAGAAACATGAGGATGTGAATTAACATCATTTGGCACACCATGAGTAGCCCAACGCGTATGCCCAATCCCTATCGATCCATTCAGAGTCATTTCCTTTTGAGCTTTCGCTTCTAGATCTGAGACTTTACCTTTTGTTTTAGATAATTTTACGTTCTCACCATCGTACAACATTACTCCGGCACTATCATACCCACGATATTCTAACCTTTTTAGTCCCTTTATAACTATAGGATAAGCTTCTCTATAACCAATATATCCAACAATTCCACACATAGTTTTTCTTAATTAGGTTTTGTATAATAAATTTCGAATTTCAATCTTTTGTTATAATTTTTATCATCAGTAGCAATGTTATTACCAAAGACGATAGCCCCTAGTGGATTCATAACAGAAGCCATTGGTGCTTTTAGAGGAATACCTGTTTTGTTCCTTAAAGCATAAAAACTGAATTTATTGATATCTTCAGTAACAACCAACCCCAAGTCTACATTTGTAGAATCGGCATACTTAACAAGATTTCTAATATGATTGGTAATCCTAAATTTATAATAAGAACCGCCTTCTAAATCAGATTTCTTGGTAAGAATACCTCCAAAAATATATTTATTATTTTTAGTATTAGAAGCAACAACAGTAGATTCTCTATAATCAATCAATACTTGATTATTTTTAAAATCATACAAATAAATTCTTTGTGGCACATAACTTGCACCCATAGCTTCAGAATTCAAATGAAATATTAAATCAGCTTCATTAATAAGGTACTTATTTTTTCGCATAACATCCAATTGGTCTGCAACTCCATTTGGAGCACCGCTTACGCCATCTACACCATATTTATCTTCACCAAATAATTTTAAGATAGATAATGAACCCTCACCCCCTTTAAGATACAAATTAGGATCTCCTTTATCACTGTTGCTATTAGCAGGATTTGTAGCATTGGTATAGTTTATATTTGCATTACTTTGATCCAACAAACTAACAGTATTACCAGACAAATTCAATACCAATGTCTTCTCAGTAGTTACTGAATTTATAGTCTCTGAATAGGTTATTGTTATCTTTCCAGACTTAAAATTAAGCATAGCCATGTTTCCAGGATTACCTCCTACGGTTTCAATGTTGAAAAACAAACCTCTAAAGTAATTTTTAAACGCATTATTATCAATCAAAGGCCCGGCTGGTGCTTTAATAATTTTATTCAAAAAGAAATCTTTGTTCAAATTTAATTCCATTCCCGGAGCCGTTCTAGTTGTAACTTCAGTACCACTGGAATTTGTCGTCTTTACAACATGCTCTGCCGGGTCAAAAAAGAATTCTGAATTTTCAGCTTTATTTGAACCATCATTTAAAGGTGCACCAATTTTTAACTGATTAAAATCTGAATATTGATTGTTATAATATTTTTGGGGCTGAGAGAATTGATCCTCAGGATCTAAATCTCTCATAAAATAACCAGACTCATAAACACTAAGTTTCATTTTTGCCTTTTCCGGACCATAAATGGAATCTAAAACGTAAGTACTACTACCATCATCCGTATTTACAACAGTCTTAGTTTTATCATAAAAATAAGGTATAGTCAACACTACTTTTTTTATAGTAGCTGAAGCGTCAAAAGCAGGATCTATAGTAGCTAGAGCCACTTGAGTAACAAAATTTGCATTAGTTGTACCAAAAGAAGGATTGTTGTATATCCCTAAAGGATTAACGTCCAAATTATTAGATTGAATTGGCCCTAATTTTTGATTATATGCTACAACAGGATACTCACTCTTTTGTATATCAAAAGAATTATCGCCTATAATATCTTCACCAACAACATTAAATTCTTTATCACAGGAATTAAAAAGAACAATAAATAAAAGGAAAGGAATTGTTTTAAAAAAAGAATTTTTAAGCATATTTATTCGTAAAAGATTGATTTATAACAACATATTTTCATAGAATTCGGTATAAGCTACCGAAAATTCGTCTTTATTTTTCAAAGGTAAAAAAGGTTTGTTGGAAGATTCTATAAATTTTGTTAAACTTGGAGAGAGTCCATCTGATGCAATAATTACAGCATCAGAATTACGAACAGTAGTTTTTATAATATTTTCATAATTTGGCACTTCCAATTCTGAAATTGCTTCATCTGGAATACCGTCAAATCTAACTTTATTAATCATTTCAACATCCAATGTCCCATCAAAAGACTGGCTGTAAACTGAGGTAACAATCTTAGTATCTGAAAATAATGCTTCGTTTTTATAAAAATGTTTCATATAAACTGGCAACATAGCCGCCATCCAACCGTGTACGTGAATAATATCTGGCACCCAATTTAATTTCTTTACAGTCTCTACAACTCCTTTGGCAAAAAAAATAGCACGTTCATCATTATCTGGATACATCACCCCTTCTTCATCGGCAAAAGTCGCTTTTCTTTTAAAATATTCTTCGTTGTCGATAAAATAAACTTGTATTCTTTCTTTCGGAATAGAAGCTACCTTAATAATAAGAGGCATATCCAAATCATTCACCACCAAATTCATTCCAGACAACCGAATCACTTCATGCAATTGATGTCTTCTCTCGTTAATATTTCCATACCTTGGCATAAAAATTCTAATTTGCCCTCCTTGATCATTAATCATTTTTGGTACGTCATAAGACATTAATGAAACCTCATTTTCAGCGAGATAAGGCACAACTTCAGATGATACGTATAATATCCTCTTATCTTTCATAGTATAAATTGATTAATTATTGGCAATAAAAACCACGCAAAATTACAAAATTTTATGCAGTTATGGACTAAAATATTAAGTTTGCACCTAATTTAAACAAAACTGCCATGCAAATTTTCTATGGAAAAGCGGCTTTAATGGACTATCTATCCTCCTTAAAGACTACAAATTCTTCAATTGGATTTGTTCCGACAATGGGTGCTTTACATGAGGGACATCAGTCGTTAATGCTTCAATCTACTAAGGAAAATGATATTACTGTTGTTAGTATTTTTGTAAATCCAACTCAATTTAACAATCCGGAAGACTTGGCAAAATATCCTCGTACTTTGGATGCTGACATAGTAAAAATCTCTAACATCAATCCAAACATTATCGTTTTTGCCCCAACTGTTGAAGATATGTATGAAGGAAAAACCTTATCGCAATCTTTCGATTTTGACGGATTGGAAAATAAAATGGAAGGAAAGTTTAGACCGGGGCATTTTGACGGTGTGGGAACTATCGTAAAACGTCTTTTTGAAATCGTAAAACCAACTAGAGCCTATTTTGGTGAAAAGGATTTTCAGCAGGTACAAATAGTCAAAAAGATGGTTGAAAAAAACCACTTACAAGTGGCTATTATTGTTTGCCCTATTTATAGAGAAATCAACAACTTAGCTATGAGTTCTCGAAATGAACGCTTAACTTTGCACGAAAGAGAAGAAGCTGGAATTATCTATAAAATACTAAACGGGGCAAAAGCAAAATTCTCTAATAATAGTGCTGAAAAAACTACCCAATGGGTTAAAAATGAATTCGAAAAAAACAAAACATTTACTTTAGAATACTTTGAAATTGCAGATGAAGCAACACTTACCACATGCAAAAGAAAAAGTAAAAACAAAAAATATCGAGCATTCATAGCGGTATTTGTCAATAACATCCGATTAATCGATACCATTTCATTAAATTAAAAAATACCATGCACATTCAAGTTGTTAAATCAAAAATTCACCGAGTAAGAGTCACAGGAGCCGACTTAAATTACATCGGAAGTATCACTATAGACGAAGCATTATTAGAAGCGGCAAACATAATAGAAGGCGAAAAAGTATCCATTGTCAACATAAATAATGGAGAACGTTTTGATACTTATGCCATTGTTGGTGAAAAAAATTCTGGGATAATTACCTTAAATGGCCCTGCTGCCCGTAAAGTACAAAAAGACGATATTATCATCATCATTTCATATGCAACACTAGAATTTGAAGAAGCCAAAACGTTTAAACCCTGGATTGTTTTTCCAAACGAAAAGGACAATTCATTGACATAACCGTTTATCCATTTCTCCTTTGTCAATACATTAAATAATTGTTTATATTGCTAACTATTTTTATCATAAAATAACCAACCTCTTATCATATGAAACGTTTATTTGTAGTATTACTGGCCATTTTTTCTATTTCTTGTTTCTCACAAATAAAAACCATCAATTTTGACTCTGGAAAACTTCAAGGAAAAAGACAACTTTATGTTTCTTTACCGGCTTCTTATGAAAAAAATCCGACAAAAAGATATCCACTGTTAATTTTAATGGACGGTGATTATTTGCTAAATCCCTTTTTGGGAACTTTAATCTATGGAGCTCATTGGGATGATTTACCCGAAGTAATTATTGTAGGAATAAGTCAAGGCCAAAACAACCAAAGGGCAATTGATTGTGGCTTAGACGAAGTAACAGGAATGCCTGATGGCAAAAGTGTAGATTTCTTTGATTTTATATCTCTGGAACTTATTCCCTTTATACAACAGGACTATAGAACTACCAATTTCAAAATCATTGCGGGACATGATATAACAGCTGCTTTTTCAAATTTCTTTTTATATAAGGACAACTCACTATTTAATGCTTATATCTGTTTAAGCCCCGAATTGCCAGTAAATATGGAAAATGAATTACCTGATTTATTAGCCTCTACCAAACAGCCTGTTTTTTATTATCTATCTACAGCCGATGGAGATGATAAAAAAATGCAAGAAAGAATCAAAACCTTTGATTCAAAAACCCAAGCCATTAAGAATCCAAATTTAAATTACAGATTCGAAAATTTTAATGATGCCTCCCATTTCTCTCTGGTTTTGCATTCTATCCCAACAGCATTATATCAAATTTTTGCTGCAGCGCAACCTATTTCAGTCCTAGAGTACAACACCAAAATAGTGACTCTCAAAGAAGGCTATGTTGATTACTTGAAAAATAAGTATGATATAATTGAAAATTCCTTTGGAATAAAAAGCCCTATTCGAATCACTGATTTCAAAGCTATAGAAGCAGCTATCATTGAAAATAAAGATTATAATGAGTTGGATGCTTTGGCGATTCTTGCCGATAAAAACTACCCGAAAAGCATGTTGGGAGATTACGAATTGGCAACTATGTTTGAAAAAAAAGGAGATAATCCTAGAGCTGTTCGTTATTATATGTCAGGATTCAACAAAGAAGAAATTGCAGACCTAACAAAAGATATGATGTTTGCCAAAGCCGAAGAATTGAAAAAAACCTTTGCTAAAAAACCAAAAATAAAAGGAAAAGTAGGCCAAGATGTTGAAGCAAAACAAGAAGTAATTGAAGAGACTCCTGCATCTGACATTCCTGTTTCAGACACTCCTGTTTCAGAAGAAAAAAAGCAATAACAATGGCCATCAAAGTAAAAACAACTTTTTTTTGCCAGAATTGCGGTGCCCAATATTCCAAATGGCAGGGTCAGTGCAATTCCTGTAAAGAATGGAATACTATTGCAGAAGAAATTATACAAAAGCAGGAAAAAGTTGCTTGGAAAAGTGAATCATCTACAACCAGTAAAGCGCCAAAACCGTTACGAATCAATGAAATTGACAGTACCGAAGAAATCCGCCTCGACACTACCGATAACGAACTGAATAGAGTCTTGGGTGGCGGAATCGTTCCTGGCTCTCTAATCCTTTTAGGTGGTGAACCCGGAATTGGTAAGAGTACGCTTTTATTGCAAATTTCTTTAAAACTGCCTTACAAAACTTTATACGTTTCTGGTGAGGAAAGCCAAAAGCAAATCAAGATGCGTGCAGAACGTATTACTCCAAATGGTGACAACTGCTTTATTCTTACCGAAACCAAAACCCAGAATATCTTCAAACAAATTGAAGCCATTCAGCCTGAAATTGTCATAATCGATTCGATTCAGACATTACATACTGATTACATTGAATCAACCGCAGGAAGTATTTCTCAAATACGAGAAACCACCGCCGAATTAATCAAATTTGCCAAAGAAACCAATATTCCAGTAATTTTAATTGGACATATTACCAAAGACGGAACCATAGCAGGTCCAAAAATTCTGGAACACATGGTTGATACCGTGCTTCAATTTGAAGGTGATCGCAATCACGTCTATCGTATTTTGCGATCGTTAAAAAACCGTTTTGGATCAACTGCCGAAATTGGAATTTACGAAATGCTAGGCAGCGGATTGCGAGAAGTATCCAATCCATCCGAGATATTAATTTCACACAAAGACGAAGAATTATCAGGAACAGCCATTGCCACTACGCTTGAAGGAATGCGCCCCTTGATGATCGAAATACAATCCTTGGTAAGTACTGCGGTTTATGGAACTCCACAACGAAGTACAACGGGTTACAATGCCAAAAGACTGAATATGATTTTGGCTGTCTTAGAAAAAAGAGCTGGTTTTAGGCTTGGCGCCAAAGACGTTTTCTTAAATGTAACAGGTGGAATTTCGGTGGATGATCCAGCTATCGATTTGGCTGTAGTCGCCGCAATTTTATCATCAAATGAAGACATCCCAGTCAACAAAGATTTTTGTTTTGCAGGGGAAGTTGGGCTTTCGGGTGAAATTCGTCCCGTAAACCGAGTGGATCAACGCATCCAAGAAGCTGAAAAATTGGGATTTTCGACTATTTTTGTATCCAAATACAATAAAATAGCCTTAAAGAACACAGGTATAAAAATTCAATTAGTAGCCAAAATCGAAGATGTGGCTAGCCAGTTATTCGGGTAAAACATTATTTTAAAAAAGACTTCTTTTCCTTTTACATATATGAAAACTAACAAACAAAAGTTACTACTTGCTTCCAAAATACTTGGGATAGTTATTGCTGTACTCTTAATTGGTTTTCTTGTATTTAGAGACGAGCTTTTGGATCAGGCCATCGACAAGGCTTCTGCAACAATGAAACTCGAATACAACAGTGAGTTTGCAATCAAAAAAGCTTCCTTTGATGGTATTTCGGGAATAGAATTAAAAGAAATCTCGCTTGCTCCCCACAACTTAGATACGATTTTTAAAATTGAGCGAATAAAGACAAGCGTTAATTTATGGAAATTACTTATTGGCGACGTCCAACTCGGAACCCTTGAAATAAAAAATGGCTATGTTCAATTAACCAAAAAAGGGAATGTCAAAAACTTTGGTGCTTTCTTGAAAAGAGACAAAAACGAACCAAAGACCAACAATAAAAGAGATTATGCTGAATTTGCCTATCGCATTATCTCCAAAATCCTCAATTTAGTTCCAACTGATATGACTTTGGAAAATTTAGTATTTAAACTCAATGACAACGGTAAAAAGGCAACTGTAAACTTCAAAAAACTGACTTTATATCAAACCAAATTAGAATCATCCATTGAGGTTCAAACCAATACTTTTGCACAACGATGGAGAATTAATGGATTAGCTGACCCAAGGAATAAAAAGGGAGACCTGCGTTTTTTCAATATTGACACTGGCGCTATCAAAGTGCCTTATTTTGACGAACGCTACAACCTAAAAGCTAGTTTTGACTCCATTCGTTTTAATGTTCAAAATATTGATATGAGTCACGGTGAATTGCACTTTGACGGTTACAGTTCGATAACCAATTTAAAAGTGAACCATAAACGAATTGCCAACAAAGATGTAAACATCAAAAAAGCCAGATTTGATTTCCGCTTCCTATTGGGTTCTGATTTTATTTCAATAGACAGCAGTTCAACTTTCCAGTTCAATAAAATAAAAATACACCCTTACCTTTCTTATAACACGGAAGAAGATACCGTTTATAGGCTAAAAATCACCACTCCAAAAATGAAGACACAAGATTTCATCACTTCTCTTCCTGATGGATTGTTCACCCATTTTCAAGGTATGGAAGCCACCGGTGATTTTGATTATAAATTAGATTTCATGTTCAACAAAAACAAGCCGAACATCATTGTTTTTAAGAGTAATGTAAACAAACAAAATGTAAACATAACCAAATACGGAAATATAGACCTCGCCAAATTAAACGGAGAGTTTACTTATCGCGCCATCGATAAAGGTGTGCTACAACGCCCAGTATTTGTAGGCTCAAGCAATCCATATTACACACCTTTGGATCAAATCTCACCGTATTTGCAAAAATGTGTTTTAACCTCCGAAGACCCTTCTTTTATGTCGCATCGTGGCTTTATCAACGAAGCCTTCAAACAATCCATCCTTAAAAACATTCGCACCAAAAAATTCTCTCGTGGAGCAAGTACGATAAGCATGCAATTGGTTAAAAACGTATTCCTTACCCGAGAAAAAACCTTGTCAAGAAAACTGGAAGAAATTCTGTTGGTATATATCATAGAAAACAACCGAATCACAAGCAAACAACGTATGCTTGAGGTTTATTTCAACATTATCGAATGGGGGCCAAACATATATGGAATTGGTGAAGCCGCCGAATTTTATTTCCAGAAAAAACCAGCTGATTTGAATGTACAAGAGTGTCTATTCCTAGCTACGATAATCCCAAAACCAAAGAAATTCATGTGGCAATTTGACCAGGAAGGTTTGCAAAAAGCCTATGCAACCAAGCAGCAGGCATTCTTGAGAAATCTGATGTTCCGTCGTGGTTTATTGGTTCCCGAAGATACTATTGGTTTGTCTTCTCCAATAACACTTACTGGACGTGCTCATTCATTATTGAACATCAAAGTAAAAGACACAACCGTAATCGATTCAACGGAAGTAAAAGAGGAGTTTGATTTTTAAACTGTTTTTTGACAAAGCTCTTTTTAAACTACTTAAAATTCTTCAAGAAATCCTCTTTATACGTTGGGGAAACCTCAATTTCAGTGGCATCGTTTAGGGTAATAATTCCGCCTTTATTATACGATTTCACACAATTCAAATTGATAATATGGGATTTGTGAACTCTGATAAAAGGCAAAGGCAAGATTTCGGAGAAATGCTTTAAAAAACGACATGCCATTTTCTTGTTCCCGTTATGGAGATACAAATCGGTGAAATTACCGTTTCCTCGAAGACGAACAATTTCTTCCATTTTTACGACTTCAAAACCTTCCAATGTTGGCAAAATTACCTGTTGCTTTTCGGGTTTGGGTTCCTGAAAATTTTCAACGATTATTTTGTTTCTATTAAAAATCTCGTGATTGAGGATTTGATGATGTACTTTGTTTACCGCCACGATTAATTCTTCAATGCTAATGGGTTTCAGCAAATAATAGGCTGCACTTTGATTCAAGGCTTTTAAAGAATATTCCGAAAAAGCGGTTACAAAAATAGTCTCAAAATGCAAATCTTTGCAAGCTTCGAGAACATCAAAAGCATTTCCAAAAGGCATTTCCACATCCAAAAAAACCAACTGTGGCTGCAAATCGTGCAAAAGCGGAACGGCTTCCTTAATGTTTTGGGCTTCGCCAATAACCTCAACTTGCGGGCAATATTTACTCAAATAATTCTTGAGCACCTCTCGTGCCGCCAATTCATCTTCGACGATAACGCTTTTTATCTTTTGAAAATTCATCCTATTTTATCAATTAATGGAAAAACAATTTCGACTGTAGTTCCCGTTTCCGGAAAGGCTTTCTCAGCAATTTGAAAAATAATATTCTTTTTGTACAATTCATTAAGCAAACTAATGCGCTCTTTGGTATTACTCATTCCCCTTGATTCATGCGCTTTTTGATTGCTCGTTTTCAACTCCTGGCTTTTGGTCAGACCAATGCCGTTATCATCAATGCGAATAGCCACTTTCCCATTCGTTAACTGAACTTGCAATTGCAGTAATCCTTTAGTGTCCAAATACCGCAATCCGTGCCAAATAGCATTTTCCAAATGAGGCTGAATAATCATATTGGGAACCATCACCCTTTCAGTGTCCAATTCAGGGTCAACACTGATTTTAAAATCAAATTTATCCAGAAAACGCAAATGTTCCAATTCCAAATATTTTTTCAATTGCTCCAATTCGTTGTCCAATGTGATGAAATCCTTGTTGGAATTCTCCATCGTATTTCGCATCAAATTAGAATAGGAAGTCAAGTATTTATTGGCTTCGCGTTCCTTGTTTTCGGCTATAAACTGATTAACACTATTGAGACTGTTGAAAATAAAATGCGGATTCATTTCGCGTCGCAACGACTGCAATGCGATTTCTTTGTTTTTGGTTTTAATGGAAAAAAGCGTTTTTACAATCCACAAAAACAACAATAAAAGCAAACCTATCGAACCCAAAAGAAAATAATTGAAAGTGTTTTTCTTAGTGATTAGCTCATCTTTCAATGATTTCTCTTTTTCTAATTGGCGAATTTTATCTTCACTGACTTGAAATGTTTTAGCATCAATCAAAGTCGTATCGGATTGCACCAATTGGTCAAAATTTTGAAGAAATTGGTCGTACAAAGCCAAACTTTCTTTGTTATTCCCTTTTCCATTGTAATACTGAGTTAAGGAAACCAAACTCTTTTTGGCTTCTGCAGAATTTCCTTTTTGCAGTGCCAAAGCAAAGGCTTCTTTCAGAGCTGTAATGGCTTTTTTGGGTTCTTCTTTTTTGAAATAAAGAGTCGATAATGATTGTAATTGCTTAATCTGAGTAGTAAAATCCTGCTTGGTTTTGGCTTCTGCCAAAAGCTTTTCGTTGATTCCAATCGCTTTATCAAACTGATTGTCCGAAGCGTAAACCTTGGCAATTTCGTTATTGATTTTGATGATCGTTGCCGGTTTTCCTTTTGCGTAAGCGAGTGCTTGATTGTAACTTTCTATAGCAACTTCCTTATTTTTTTGCTTTAGGGAATTTTCTGCTTTTTGGACATAGGCCGCCGAAACTTCCTCTAATTTATTTTCCTTTTTGAGCAACTCTATATTCGAATTTACATAGCCTTCTTGAGCAACAGGACTTGCTACAGAACGCAAGCTATTGGCATCATTTGCATTAATTTTTTCAAGGCTTTTATCTTCCGATATTTCACCCGCCACTTCGTAAGTCTTAATTGCCGATTTATAATCCTTCTGTGATTCTTGCACTTTGGCAAGGCTTCTCGTTACGCGAGTTACGTCATCCGCCAACTTTAATTTAGTGTAACTCGTGATGGCTTTTTTAAAGTATTCTTCAGCTTTGGCATAATCCCCTTTATTCTGAAATTCATTGGCCAGTCGTTCATAATTTTGAGCAATTTGAGCTTCGTCATTTACCTCCAAAGATTTCTTTAAATCCTTAGTCACCTTACTCATCTTCATAGCAGGCATCGATTTGCTTTTGGATAAAGAATCCTGTGCCATTGTCCCAAAAGGAAACAACAAAGTTGCGAAAAGGAAGAAAAAATATGTAGTTAGTAAACGCATTTTTTGTTTTTAAGTTTCTGAGTTGCTAAGATTCTAAGTTACTAAGCTCATTTTGATTATTGTTTTTTTGAAGCAGAAAGATTAGCCTTTTTTATCAGCATTAGTCCCGCTATCCGCTTCAATCTTGTGGCCCAAACCCCGGGCCACAAGGATTTTCGCTTCTATCGGGGCTAAAAGACAATATTCTGTTTTTTAAAGTTTCTAAGACTCTAAGTTACTTAGAATCTAAGCTTCTTAGAAACTTAGTCACTTTCAAAAAAAATCCACTCTGTAAAGTAAAGTATTTTAAACTCCTTTTACAACACGTTTCACCAAGTGAAAAGGCAGTTTCACCATTTGTCCAAAAAAGGAGTTTTTTAAGTTTCTAAGTTTGATCTGTAATCAACCTTTAAAAACGAAAAATCATGAAATCGACTCTATTTATCTCAGCACTTTTGGCAACTACAATCTCTTTCGCGAGCTGTAATTCTTCTAATGCAAAACCGATAAAAAACATTGGAACAGAAAAACCAAAAACATCAGAAAACAACAAAATTCAAGTCGCTCTTTTATTGGACACTTCCAACAGTATGGACGGATTAATCGATCAAGCCAAATCTAGGCTTTGGAATATTGTAAACACGCTGACCACGCTCAAATATTCAGGCAAAACTCCCGATATCGAAATTGCTTTGTATGAATACGGCAACGATGGATTAGCGCAACAATCCAATTATATTAGACAAGTAACTCCACTTACCACCGACTTGGACTTGATTTCCGAAAAATTATTTGCCTTAAGAACTAATGGTGGTAATGAATATTGTGGGGCGGTAATTCAAGATGCAACCAAGAAATTGCAATGGGGAAAAGAAAACAGCAATATGAAACTCATCTACATTGCAGGAAACGAAGCTTTCAACCAAGGCGGAATAAACTACAAAGAAGCCATAAGCGATGCGATGAAAAACGACATTTATGTGAACACTATCTTTTGCGGAAGCAGTATGGAAGGAATTAATACCTTTTGGAAAGACGGCGCCGATTATGGAAAAGGGAAATACTTCAATATTGACTCCAACTTATCAGTACAATACGTTTCAACGCCTTATGACGATCAAATATCCAAATGTAATGTAATGATAAACAACACTTATATTGGTTATGGATCGAAAGGTTCTTCCAAAAAAATGAACCAAGAAGCGCAAGACAAAAATGCACAAAAAGTTTCATCTGCCAATTATGCCGAGCGAGCGGTAAGCAAATCCAAAGCGGTATATAAAAATGAAAGTTGGGATCTTGTTGACAGAGTGAAGGAAGATCCTAAAGCCATTGCAAAAATTAAAAAAGAGGAATTGCCCTCTGAACTTCAAAACAAATCGGAAGCCGAAGTAGAAATGATCGTTACCAAAAAAGCCAAAGAAAGAGAAACCATTCAGAAAGAAATTGGCGATTTAGCCAAAAAACGCCAACAATATATCGATGCCGAAGCCAAAAAAACAAAATCGCAAGACGACTTGGGGAATGCCATAAACACATCTATAGTGTCTTTGGCAAAAGCAAAAGGCTACACGGTGGAACGATAAAAAAATATTTCATCCCATAAGACATATAAGTTCACTTAAACTGGAGGCTTTAAAATTTACTTATATGTCTTATATGGTTTAAAAAAATACGTTATTTGTAATGCTTATCATATAAAAATTGAAAAACCTGATTATGTTTAAAAAAACGATACTATCCGCCTTTTTATTAGCTACAGCCTTTACTTTCGGGCAAAAACCAATTTTCACTGCTGCCAAAGTAAAAGCAGCAACAGTGTATTTTAATGCTGCCGAAATTTCGCAAACCACCTCTCTAAATTTACCGTTGGGTACAAGTGAAATTGTGATTAAGAATGTCGCAGTTGACCTAAATGAAAATTCAGTTCAAATAGGTGCGCCCGCAACGTTAACGGTTCTTTCAGTACAGTTTACCAATGATTATGTTTCGGAATATGAAATAGATCTTAAATCTCCCGCTTTGAAAAAAGTGAAAGATAGCATCGTTTTGGTACAAAAAGAAATTCTAAAAGTCGGAAATTCTAAAAATGCTGAGATCAAAACACTAGCACTTTTAGATAAAAACCAACAAGTCTCAGGAGTAAATTCGGGTTTGAATGTGGTGGAATTAATGAAAATGGTTGACTATTACAAAGCCAAACAAACCGAAACAGCAAATACCATAAACACCTTGACGGAAAAAGAGCAAAAGTTGAATGAGACTCTTCAAAAACTGAACAACAAACTTGAAGTAGATACAAGCAAAGAAGAGAAAACCTCATCCGGAAAACTGATTGTTCAAGTGATGAATAATTTGGCTGGGGCCGTTCCTTTGGACATTACTTATTTGTCAAATAATGCTTCGTGGACTCCTTTCTACGATTTACGTACTGAAAGCGTAACTGCGCCAATCAACATGATGTACAAAGCGCAGGTCATTCAAAACACTGGAATCGATTGGAAAAAAGTAAAACTTACTTTGTCCAGCGGTATCCCCAATCAAAACAATCAAGCGCCTTTGTTAAGTTCTTGGTTCTTAAACTATAGAACAAATGAAAGGTTACAAGAAGTAGTTGTGATGGGTTATGGCACTAAGAAAAAGGGAGTTACAAATCAATTACAGGGAAGAGTTGCAGGTGTTCAAATTACTAAGGAAGAAATGAATGCACAACCAATCATGATGGCAGAATCTTCTGTTTCTGATTACACAACAGTATCCGAAAACCAACTGAACGTCTCTTTTGACATTGACATTCCATATGATATTTTATCAAATGGAAAAGTGCACAGCGTATCATTAAAAGAAATTAAACTGCCTGCCACTTATAAATATTATGCGGTGCCAAAAGCAGAAAAAGATGCTTTTTTACTGGCTCAAATTGCTGATTACAGCAAATACAACTTGTTGAGAGGCGAAGCCAATATCATTTTTGAAGGCATGTACGTAGGCAAAACTTTTATAGAGCCAAGCCAGACCAGTGACACTTTGAGCTTGAGTATGGGCCGAGATAAAAAAGTGACCATCAAACGAGAGAAAGTAGTGGATCAATCGGGTACCAAGTTTTTGTCTTCCAAAAAAGAGCAAACTTTTACTTTTGATATCTCCATTAGAAACAACAAAAAAGAAGCAATTGACATGTTGCTAAAAGACCAATACCCATTGAGTTCGAATAAAGACATTGAAGTTGAATTGTTACAAAGCGACAATGCTAAAGTAAATCTGGAAACAGGAATTCTAACTTGGCAATTGCAAATGAAACCGAACGAAACCAAGAAAATTAGGATTAGTTACAAAGTACGGTATCCCAAGGATCAAGTTATAGAGAATTTGTAAACCATATTCTTAACGCAAGAAAATAGATAAATTTAAAGAAGGGTTCGCTTTTTAATTAAAGCTGAATCCTTTTTTATAAAAAACTAAATGGATGTGAAACCAATTTATACATTTAATAAACAAGATATTACACGCATATAAAATTATTTTTATTTGTAAATTTACATTTACTTTAAAACCGATTGATTATGAAAATAATGACTTTATTATTCTCGTTATATTCTTTTAGTTATTCCTATTCACAAACTATCGGACTACAATCTTTTGCAACAGGCTTTACAAGACCGTTAGAAATTGTAAATGCCGGTGACAGCCGATTATTTATTGTCGAACAAGGCGGCATTATAAAAATATTAAACCCTGACGGGACAACAAATTCAAATCCTTTTCTCAACATTACGGGTCAAGTAAGTACCGGTAATGAACAAGGTTTGTTGGGTTTGGCTTTTCACCCCAATTATGCTTCTAATGGTTTCTTTTATACCAACCACACTAACCTATCTGGAAGCACGGTAATAACAAGATATTCTGCAAATAGTGCAAATCCAAATCTTGCCAATGCTTCGAGTGGAACTGTACTATTAACCATTGCGCAACCTTATGCAAACCATAATGGAGGATCTTTAAAATTTGGACCCGATGGCTATCTGTATATTGGCATGGGCGATGGAGGTAGCGGTGGAGACCCAGAAAACAGAGCACAAAACACCAATGAATTATTGGGAAAAATGCTTCGGATAGATGTAAACTCTGGAACTCCATACAGTATTCCTGCCGATAATCCATATGTAGGAATTGCAGGCGCGGATGAAATTTGGGCAATTGGTCTTCGGAATCCCTGGAAATTTTCTTTTGATAAAAATCTAGGTAATTTGTGGATTGCCGATGTAGGTCAAGACAATATTGAAGAAATCAACATTGCAGCAGCTACTCAAGCAGGGTTAAACTATGGCTGGCGTTGTTATGAAGGCAATACTGCTTACAACACTTTGGGTTGCCCCTCACAAACGTCCATGAAATTTCCATTAAAAACAATAAACCATTCTACGGGTGTTTGTTCCGTTACTGGCGGATATGTGTATAACGGAACTATCTATCCCAACTTCAAGGGATTGTATTTCTTTACTGATTATTGCAAACCACAAATTGGAATGATGACTTCCAGTGGCACCCTCACTTATTCTAAAGAATTTTCAGGAAATAATTTTTCAACTTTTGGGGAAGATGTAAATGGAGAACTTTATGTTGCTGATATCACTAACGGTACTATTTTCAAAGTTATTGACACTTCACTTGGCATCAATACTTTCGATCAAACACAATTTGCAATTTATCCCAACCCTGCTAAATCAGAAATTGTCATCCAAAAATCAAACAACCATTACCCTACAGAAGTCACACTTTTTGACATGGAAGGCAAAATGTTATTGAAGAAAAAAACGGAAAATAAAGACGTAAACATTGTCAAAATGGATAATTTTTCCAAAGGTTTTTATATAGTAACCGTCAAAAATGAACAGGGACATGTTTCGACCTATAGACTAATTATAGAATAGCTTAAACAAAAGTCGTAACAGGCATTATTTTAATTTAAAAAACCCTGTCAAATTTACACTTTGACAGGGTTTCAATTTATAATATATTTTGAATATTAAGGTGCCGGATCAGGAATAATGGCCTGAACAGCATCAATTTCTTTCAAAATTTCATCCGAAAGTACAACATCAATGGTATCAATATTTTCTTTTAGCTGTTCCATTGTAGTGGCTCCAATAATAGAACTCGTCATAAAAGGTTGCTGCTGTACAAAAGCCAGTGCCAGTTGAGTCAATGTCAATCCGTGTTTGTGGGCCACCTCCTGATATAATCTTGTTGCCTCGGTAGATTTTGCACTACTGTATCGTGAATATTGTGGAAATAAACTCAATCTTGCATTGGGATGAGACTCACCTGTTAGGAACTTTCCAGATAAAACACCAAAAGCTAAAGGTGAATACGCCAATAATCCCACATTCTCCCGAAGACAAACTTCGGCAGAAGCATTTTCGAAAAGACGATTCAATAACGAATATGGATTTTGAATGGTTTTGATCCTTGGCAAATTATTGTATTTGCTTTCTTCCAGAAAACGCATCATTCCCCAAGGGTTTTCATTTGAAACTCCAATATGCTTGATTTTTCCAGCTTTAACAAAACCATCCAACGCTTCGAGAACCTCGTGAATATTGTCTTCCCAAGCATCATCTTGAACTTTGTAACCACGTTGTCCAAAAAAATTGGTTTTGCGTTCTGGCCAATGCATTTGATAGAGATCCAAATAATCTGTTTGAAGACGTTGTAA
>NZ_DASTTN010000502.1:0-31369 GCF_035760125.1 Flavobacterium sp. | reverse complement strand
TAAAGTAACCGTGGACTATCAAAAGAAAGATGGCACATGGGACACACAAGTACGAGAAGTATATGATAGAGGTAATGGAGCGGCTATTTTATTATATAATCAATCTAAAGGAACCGTTATTTTAACCCGACAATTTAGACTGCCAAGCTATTTAAACGGAAATAAAAGTGGTTTATTAATTGAAGTTTGCGCTGGATTACTAGATGAAGACAACCCTGAAGCTTGTATTATCCGTGAAACCGAAGAAGAAACAGGATATCGCCTGCATTCGGTTAAAAAAGTTTTTGAAGCCTACATGTCTCCTGGAGCAGTAACCGAAGTTTTGCATTACTTTATAGGAGAATATGATTCTAGCATGAAAGTAAGTTCCGGTGGCGGATTAGCAAATGAACATGAAGAAATTGAGGTACTCGAAATCCCTTTCGACCAAGCCTACGTTATGATAGAATCTGGCGAAATAAAAGATGCCAAAACCATTATGTTATTGCAGTATGCTAAAATCCATAATTTGGTTTAACACAAAAGAATGTACAATATTCACAAAAAAAAAGAGTACTGATGATGTACTCTTTTTTTGTTTAATTCATGAGAATTATAGATTGGGTTGTGGCGTCATTCTCAAATACGGTTTTATGGGGGTATGCCCTTTGGGAAACTTACTCGGAATTTCGCTATCCGGAATGGCCGGAACAATAACAACATCTTCCCCATGTTTCCAGTTGGCCGGAGTTGCCACGCTGTAATTTGCGGTCAATTGTAAACTATCAATAACCCTAAGCAACTCTTCAAAATTCCTTCCAGTAGATGCAGGATAAGTCAACGTCAATTTAATTTTCTTGTCAGATCCAATAATAAAAACCGAACGCACCGTAAATTTTTCACTCGCATTGGGATGAATCATATCATAAAGCAACGCCACTTCCCTATTTTCATCGGCGATAATTGGAAAATTAACCGTTGTGTTTTGAGTTTCGTTGATATCTTTTATCCATTCTTTGTGAGATTCTAATCCATCAACACTTAAGGCGATGACTTTTGCATTTCTTTTTACAAATTCAGGATAATAATTCGCCACTGTACCTAACTCAGTAGTGCAAACAGGTGTAAAATCGGCAGGATGCGAAAACAATACTCCCCACGAATCACCTAACCATTCATGAAATTGTACAGTACCCATTGATGTTTCTGCCTTAAAATCTGGAGCAGTATCTCCTAATCGTAATGTTGCCATAGTTCTATAGTTTTAATATATTTAGTTTCTTAAAATTAAATAAAAAAACAACTAGTTCAACAAAAGAATACATTTCAAAGTATTCTTAGATAAAACGCATCAAAATAACCCAAAATATCAAGGTTATAAATGAAATGGGAATTCCAAAACCAATCATCATACTACTCAATCTTGGTTTCAAACCATAAGTCGAAGCCAAAATACAACCAGTAATCATCGGCGCCATGGCTGATTCCAATATAGCCACTTCAATTTCCTTAGAATGTTGATGCAATACTATCACATATAAAAAATAGATGATGGCGGGAGTTAAAATTAATTTATAAAATAAACCCAGACCCAGAAAATCCCAGTGCATACTTCGTTTTTCAAAACGCAATTGAAATCCCACCGAAAGTAATGCCAAAGGTGTCACGGCACTCCCCACCGATTTTAACAGCAATTGACCCCAGTCATAAAAATCGAATTGAAAGACATTCATCAAACAGGCAATACAAAAAGTAACGAAAGGAGGAAAAAAAGCAATCTTTTTGGCAATTTGTACGCTACTCAAATTCCCCTTAGAATAAACAGTTACAACTAAAACACCCAAGGTAGAAAGCACCACAAAAGATCCTGGCTGATCCACTATAATCGCAGTTTTCAAACCTTCTTCTCCATACAAAGCCTCAATTATTGGAAAACCTAAAAAAGAAGTATTACTGAGTCCCGCACAAATAATCAAACAACCAATGAGTTTTCTTGGCCACCCTCTTTTTTTTCCTAAGTAACTAAAAAAGAAATAAGAGACTACAAATCCAATCCAAGCCACCCCAATGGGAAACAACAATTGATTGTCCCATTTAATTTTCGGGATATAATATAATGCTAATGCAGGAAGGCAAATATAGACGACTATCCAATTTAAAATTTTATGCGCATTTTTAGGTATTTGCTTTATATTTTGCAAAAATAGCCCCAAGAATAAGCAAACGAAAATGAGTATAAAGTTGTTCATCGTATCAAATAGAGTGTAAAAATACCATTAAAAAATTCCAAACCCAAAAGCAATCATTTTAAATTAAAAGCCATCGAAGCCTAATTTATTTAACAAAACAAATATTTGCAATTCAAATATAAATTCTATATTTGCAATATATTTTATTACAGTATGATTTCAGGTAAATTTGCCATCACAATACATATTCTAACATTGCTTTCTAAATTCCCTGATGAATATTTATCATCAGACTTTATAGCTGGCAGTATGAACGTACATCCTGTTTTGGTTAGAAAAGAAATAGCTAACCTAAAAAAAAATCATATTGTAGAAAGTAAAGAAGGAAAAAATGGAGGCACTCGTTTATTGAAATCTTCAACAAAAATCACTTTAGATGCCATATTCAAAATGACATTTGAAACAGTGACATTAGGTTTTTCAAAAAACGAACCCAACCCTAATTGCCCGGTTGGCAAACAAATCAATAAAAATTTAGAAAACTTATATGAAGATATCAATAAGACAATCAACGCACAATTGAGTGACATTACATTGGAAGATTTTTCTAAAAAATTTTAATCTATTTTTTTAAATTAAACTGTAACTTTTTTTATTACTTTTAAATATAACTATTATGAAAATTGCAATTATCGGAGCCACTGGATTTGTTGGCACCAACATTTTAAACGAATTATCAAGCAGAAATCATGAAATTACTGCTATTGCAAGAAATCCCAAAAATGAAGCAAATGCCAATTGGGTAGCTGCAGATATCTTTAACACAGATGCATTAGCAGAAATTTTAAAAGGAAATGATGTTGTTGTTAATGCTTATAACCCAGGCTGGACAAACCCAAACATTTACAATGATTTTATAAACGGCTCAAAATCAATCCAGGAAGCCGTGAAAAAATCAGGAGTAAAACGATTCATTACCATCGGAGGTGCCGGAAGTTTATTTGTTGCGCCTGATCTACAAGCTGTAGACACTCCGGATTTTCCAAAAGAATATCATGCCGGAGCAACTGCTGCCAGAGATTATTTGAATATCATTAAACAAGAAAAAGAGTTGGATTGGGCATTTTTCAGCCCAGCTTTCGAGATGCACCAAGGAATAACTACAGGCAGAACGGGGAAGTACCGTTTAGGCTTAGAAAATCCAGTTTTTGACGAAAATCAAAGAAGTATCTTGTCCGGTGAAGATTTAGCTGTTGTCATCGCTGATGAAGCTGAAAATCCAAAACACCACCAAATTCGTTTTACTGCAGCGTATTAAGAAATACAATTCGGCTAACAACAAACAGTTTCAAGGATTCGTCTTTTGAAACTGCTTTTGTTTTGATTACTTTTACTTTCAAAACCAATTATTTTGTCTACCAAAAAAACAAACCCAAGCGCTTTAAATGAAAAAGCTGGTATTTCGCCACCCGAAATAATCAGTTCAAGCGCTATACAACAAATTAAAGTATCCCGAAAAAACCAACCTTCTGCAAAAGAATTGATTGATGGGATTTTAAATGGAAATATAACGGCACTCAGTCGTGCAATCACATTAATTGAAAGTACTAATATTACCCATCTAGAAAAAGCAAGCGAAGTAATCAACGGATGTTTACCTCATGCCAATAAATCAATTCGAATAGGAATCACAGGAGTGCCAGGTGTTGGAAAAAGCACTTTTATTGAAGCTTTTGGTAAACACTTAACGAGTTTAGGCAAAAAAGTAGCCGTTCTTGCAGTCGACCCAAGCAGTACCATTTCGCATGGAAGTATTTTGGGAGACAAAACCCGAATGGAAGAATTGGTAAAAGACAAAAATGCGTTCATTCGACCTTCGGCATCCGGTGAAACTTTGGGAGGTGTTGCACGTAAAACTAGAGAAACCATAACACTTTGCGAAGCATGTGGTTTTGATGTTATTCTAATTGAAACTGTAGGTGTAGGCCAAAGCGAAACGGCGGTTCACAGCATGGTAGATTTCTTTTTACTACTAAAAATTGCAGGTGCCGGAGATGAACTTCAAGGTATCAAACGCGGTATTATGGAAATGGCAGATGCTATAATCATCAATAAAGCTGATGGTGATAATATTAAAAAAGCTCAATTGGCAAAAGTAGAGTTCAACAGGGCCTTGCATCTTTTTCCGGCAAAAAAATCAGGATGGATTCCAACTACTGCAACTTGTAGCGCTTTGACCCAAGAAGGAATTAGTGCTGTTTGGCAAACTATTTTAAATTACCTTGAATTGGTAAATTCAAATCATTATTTTATAGAAAAACGCAAGGAACAAAATCAATTTTGGATGATGGAAACCATTGATGAACAATTAAAAAATCATTTCTACAATCAACCAAGCATTATTCAATTATTAGATTCCACTAAAAAAGCGGTTCAAAATAATACCATTTCCCCTTTTGCGGCGGCTCAAATTTTATTGGACAGTTACTTTAAAAAATAATACCACATCCCGATCATTATTCAAACAGCATAATTAAAACAAAAAAACTGCAAAAGTTGTCAAACCAACTTTTGCAGTTTCTATTTTATTAAAATTATTATACTATAAAAAATTATCCTGATACCATTCTACTTGTGCCTTCAATCCCTCATACAAACTGGTTTTAGGATTATAGCCCAATAATTTTCTAGCTTTGTCGATAACAGCTTTGGTTCTCAATTGATCACCGGTTCTAGCCTCAACAATTTTCAGATCAATTTTTTTATTTAATATTTGCTCAACAATTTCAATGCCTTGCTGAGTTGTATTTTCTTCCTCGGTACCTAAATTGATAATTTCATTATTGACCACCTCTTCCTTTCCAATTACACTCACCACGCCATCAACAATATCCTGAACATAAGTAAAGCTTCGCAAATGATTTTCACTTCCTTTAAACAAAGGAAAAGGAACATTATTAAAAGCATTAGCAATCAATTTTGTATATAACTTCTCCGGCCTTTCACGTGGTCCATAAACTGAATACAGGCGCAAAGAACAGGCTTTCAATTGTCCTAGTCTACTGCTCGCCAAAACCAATTGTTCAGCTGCCAGTTTAGTCACTCCATAAAAAGAAGCAGGTGATGGTGCTACAGTTTCATCAAAAGTGGCATGAATTCCATAAATGGAAGATGTGGCTATATTTACAAAAAGAGCTAAATTTTTATTTTTTAAAGCAAAATCAAGCAAGTTTTTCGTCCCAATCACATTATTTCCCAAATAATCTTCAAAACTGGAGGTCACAGAAATTCCAGGTTGAGCGGCAAAATGAAAAATATAGTCAAAATCAGTGGACAATTTTTGAAGTTGTTCTGCAAACCTCAAATCTATTTTCTCGATTATAATTCCTTTAGCATGCAATACACTAGCATTCAACTGTTTCAAAGAGACATCGTAATAATCTGAAAAATTATCTAAGCCAACTACTTCATGTCCAATAGATTGCAGTCGTTCAGCTGTGTGCGAAGCAATGTATCCAGCCGCACCTGTAACTAATATCTTCATAGGTTAATCTTTATCGTTTTATATCGGCCAATTGCAATTAACATTTCCCATATTCCATTTCTAAAATAACAAATTCATTTGCTGTTTGACCTCGAAACAAAGATAAACAAATACAATAGTATGCGATGAAAATTATTTGTAAAACAATCCGTATTAAGAAAAAATACCATAACTTAGCCATTATCAACAAATTAAACACAAAACAATTTTCAAAAAAGACTTTTTGATTTCATATTAAAATAACATCAACAAACAACTATACAGATTTAACAAATCGTCAAAATACTAAAAAACATATTTATCGCTTAAATTTTTCTTAACCAAAAATTTTAATTTAATGAATACTAAATTTTTAGTTTTAATCATAAAAAAACCTATCTATTTTATTCTTCTAGCTATTTTTATTGTCACCTTATTACAGCTCGGCTCTTGGGGTCTGACCGAAACAAGCGAAGCCCGTTATGCCCAAATCTCCAAAGAGATGTTTGAAACCGGTGATTTCATCCATCCCCGTAAAATGGGAATCTCACATTACCACAAGCCACCGTTAACTTATTACATAACAACATTAGGGTATGCCATATTCGGAATCAATGAATTTGGCGCCCGTTTTTTTTTATCAGTTGCGTTACTGATTCAATTAATCCTTATTTACAAAACATCATTGCTGTTATTTAACGACAAAAGAACATCGCTACTGTCTGTCGTTTTATATTTTTCTACCCCCTTAGTTTTAGCATCTATCCGAAATTTAACCACAGACGCCTACCTAAACACTTTTGTCATGATGGCTGTTTACTTTTGGCTTAACTATTTAAAAGAAAAGAAGTATTTTCTCTTCTTCTATCTGTCGCTATCAATGGGTTTCTTTACAAAAGGTCCGCTGGTACTCATTCCGATTTTTATCTTTCAGTTAACATGGTTTTTTTACAACAAAAAAAGGATTCGGTTTTCAATCTATGATTTTTTTGGGATACTGATATTTTTTATTTCCTGCGGTTGGTGGTATTTGGCCGTCATAAAAGAAAACCCGATGGTTTTGGATTATTTCACAAGTAATCAACTTTACCAAAGAATAGTTTCCAATGATGCATTTAATAGAGGAAAGCCTTTTTGGTATTATATTGTTTTGCTTCCATTGTTCTTGTTCCCTTGGATCATCTATATTTTTCAGACTTTAAAAAAAATAGACATAATAGTTCTAAAAAGAAAAATTTTATTGATTACCTTTTTCCTGATTATTTTACTTTTTTCAATATTCAAAACCAAACTGATTTTTTATGTCCTACCCTCGTTGCCATTCCTAATAATCTTCTCCTCAACCCATTTGGTTCAATTGAGTGAAAACCATTGGAAAAAATTCACTTTTTACCTGTACGGATATTTCTGTCTCTTGTTTATTGCGGCTTTTGTGGCAATCCTAATCCACAAAATCGAACTTGGACTTCCTTACGTTTTGATATTGCTGTTCGGATTACTAATCAGCATTTTTGGCTTAAAGAATGAAAGCTGGTTTTACAAAAACATATCCGCCCTCTTAATAAATACTTTGGCATTGTTACTTTTTTCCACTTTTGTAATGAGGTCAAACGAGTTACTCATCAACTCCACAAAACCTATTGCAACTTTTATAAGTTCACTAAAATCTAAAAATGTATATGTATATAACTATCTGCTACCATCAATGTCTTTTTATACCGACAAAAACATTATAACGCTCAATAACGGAAATTATACTAGTAAAAGAGAAGTACAATTTGAACAAAACTTAGACTACCTAAAACATTATTACAACTTAGAGGAAAAGAAAGAAATCATACGATTAAAATCTGATTTCAGCACCCGAAATACTGTTTTCCTAGTAAGGAAAAAAGAAATATTACCTAAATATATCAAAACAGAAATAGCACCTTTTAGAAACAAAAAGTATTTTAGAAAATGGATACTTTACTATAACTAGAAAATTAATTATTTACTCTAAATTAGAAGCTTACCATTTTAATTGAAAAAAATCACACCTTCTAATTTTAATAAAATATTTTTTAAGTAGATTTTAAGCTATTTCTTCTCAAAATAAAATACTTTTGCCTAAATTTTACCAAATATGAGTTTTGAATTAACAATCATTATACCCGTTTATAACGAGGAAGATAATCTTAATCGCGTACATCAAGAAATGAAACAGTTCTTGGGCATTGCAAAAAAAAAGACAAAAATTCTATTTGTCAATGACGGTTCCAAAGACAACAGTCAAGCTTTAATTGAAAAAATCTGCAAAGACAACGAAGAGTTTACTTTTATTTCTTTCGAAAAAAATGCGGGTTTAAGTGCTGCCATCAAAGCCGGTTTTGATTATACAGACACCCCATGGGTAGGTTATATTGATGCCGATTTACAAACTGCCCCTGAAGATTTTAATATCCTAATGGAATTTACAGGTGAATATGACCTTGTAACGGGTGTGCGTTCCAACCGAAAAGATTCCTTTACCAAAAACATGTCATCCCTTATTGCCAACGGTATCCGTAGAGCTTTTACAGATGACGGCATGGACGACACGGGTTGTCCTTTAAAAATAATCCGTACGGATATGGCTAAGAGAATACCGATGTTTAATGGATTGCACCGTTTTTTACCAGCCATGATTCTATTGCAAAACGGTAAAATCAAACAAACACCAGTAAGACATTTTCCAAGAGTGGCAGGTGTTTCAAAATTCAATCTTTGGAATCGATTATTAGGTCCATTACAAGATTGCTTTGCCTATTTATGGATGAAGAAAAAATACATCAATTATAGTGTAGCAAAACAAGGATAATGAACAACATCATCATTTACTCTATAGGTTTCATTGCACAAATTTTATTTTCGAGCAGAATGATATTGCAATGGATTATTTCTGAAAAAAACAAAAAGGTTTTGACCCCAGTTTTGTTTTGGGAAATCAGTTTATTTGCCTCTTTTTTATTGTTTGTTTATGGTTATTTCAGACATGATTTCTCGATTATGTTAGGGCAAACAATTACCTATTACATTTATATTAGAAATATACAATTACAAAATGACTGGAAGAAAATACATGTAGTACTCCGATGGTTCATACTTTTATTTCCAGCTTTTATAGTTTGGTATTCATACAATAATAATGTATATGATTTGGACAATCTATTACGTAATGAAGCTATCCCAAAATGGTTGCTTTGGACTGGAATCATAGGACAAGTACTGTTTACATTACGTTTTGTCTATCAATGGATTTATTCCGAAAAGAAAAAAGATTCCGTTTTGCCATTAGGATTTTGGATTATCAGTTTAACCGGATCCCTTATAATATTCATTTATGCCATAATCCGAAAAGACCCAGTATTATTGGCAGGTCATGCTATAGGTTTAGTCATTTATTTCAGAAATATAGTAATCATAAAAAAGGATGTCAAAATTAACGCATAATTACGCTTTCTGGCTTTTCATAGTAGCCTGCCTCATGCTTTTTCCACATTTAGATGTTATTGAAGTAAACATCATGGAAGCTCGAAACTTTATTACGGCAAGAGAAATGGCAACCCATAATCATTGGATACTGACAACACTAAATGATTTACCACGTTATGAAAAACCACCATTACCTACTTGGTTAACGGCTGTTTTTGGAATTATTTTTGGATTTGATAGCGTTTACGGAATGCGAATCCCTGTTGCATTAATTACATTATTATTAGTATTTGGAGTTTATAAATTTTCCCAAAAATTAGGTTTATCCAAACAGCAAAGCTTCCGCAACGGACTGATTTTGATTACTTCTTTTTACATTTATTTCGCAGGAAGAGACAACCAATGGGATATGTACACCCATAGTTTTATGGTCGTTTGTATCTTGTTTTTATGGGATTTACTGAATGATTCAAAGAAACCTCTTTTTAATGCTGTCATAGCTGGATTGTTTTTTGGATTCTCTTTTTTAAGCAAAGGCCCTATTTCGGTTTATGCTTTATTATTGCCTTTTTTAATTGCTTATGGATTCACCTATAAGTTTCAATTGAAAGACAAAAAAGTGTATCTTATACTGATTCTCGCATTGGGCATAATCATTGGCTTGTCATGGCCTCTGTATGTAAAATGGGCAGACCCGGTGACATCCTTAAAAGTGACCAAAATAGAAAGCAGCCGATGGGGAAATTACAACACCAGACCATTTTATTATTACTGGAGTTTTTTCACTCAAAGCGGTATTTGGACCGTTCCCGCTTTAATTGCATTAATCTATCCGTATTTAAAAAGCAGAGTTAGTAATTTAAAAGCCTATCAATTTACACTGATATGGACATTAGCCTCGGTGGTTTTACTTTCAATAGTACCCGAAAAAAAATCAAGATACTTATTGCCTGTTTTAATTCCGATGGCTTTGAACACTGGATTTTATATTGAATACTTGATTAACAATTTCAAAAACATAAGTTTAAAAAAAGAAAAAGGAATTATTCACTTTGCTTTTGGACTTATCGGAATCATTTGCGTTGTTATTCCTGTTGGAATTTTTATCAAAGTAAAAAATGATTTAGCAGGATTTGAATTTTGGCTAATTGGCTTAACGCTGTCTTTATTGGCAATAGGCTACGTGCTATTTACAAACCTTAGAAATAAAAACTTTACAAAAGTATTCTATGCCGTTATAGCAGTACAAGTAGCTGTTGTTCTTTTTGGAATACCATTCACAAAACTAATTTTAAAAAATCCTGATTACGCAAGCGCAAAAACAATTAGGAACAAAGAAAAAAGTCTTGGTGTTCGAACTTATGAATTAAATTCATTTACACCCGAAATTATATGGGATTATGGTTTTAGTATACCAATCTTATTAAATGAAGAAACCAACAAACTAAACTTACCTTCTGAAAGTAAATTTGGTTTATTGGCTTTGGAAAAAGACCATATTGATTCTAAAAAAGAATTTCAGAATTACAATCTAAAAAAGGTGTCGAATATTGATTTGAATCATGTTCCAACAGATTCAAAAAAACACAATGATCGATTGACCAGAATATACTATATCGTTACGAGGAAATAATTATTCTTCGTAACGAGCTATTTCTCTATCATAAAATTCATTGGCAAGAACAATTAGTCCTTCCATTTCGGCGTTCAATTCGGCTTCATCCAAATCTTCTGCTTCTTCCATAAATTCAACCTCATCGTCTTTCAGATTGATGATAAATCTCGGGTAATCCAAGTGAATGATAAAAATATCATCTGGAAAATCAGTATTGTCGCCTAGTAAAAATTTTGGTAATTCCATGTTTGTATGTTTAATCGTTAATTTATTTATTCGGTTAAACGGTTAAGCAAATAGCTGTTTAACCGAAATTTTTATTTATCAGACAAAATAACCGGTGCACTTCCCTTTCCATTCATAAAAATAATTTTAGAATTTGGTGAAGCAGCTAGTTCTTTTTGTGCTTTTATTTGTTCGTATTGCAATTGTTTATCGGTCAATCCAAGAGAAATAATTCTTTGATAATCTGCTATACCTTGTGCTTCTACTCTTTTACGTTCGGCTTCTTGTTTTTCTTTTTGAAGCACGAAAGTCATTTTTTGAGCATCTTGTTCGGCATTAATTTTACTTTCGATCGATTTTTTAACCGAAATTGGAAGATCAATGTTTCGAATTAACAATTGTTCTAAAACTAAACCTCTACTTTTAAAATCAGACTCAATAGTTTTAAAAATTCGTGCCTGAAACTCATTCCTTTTGGTCGAATACAAAGCCACAGCATCATAAAAAACAGCGTTGTCACGTATTCTGGTTCTAGTGATTGGTCTCACAATTTTATCAGTATAATCAACTCCAATAGTCTTAAATATCTTTGGTGCATCGGTAGGAACCACACGATACAAAACAGTCAAATCAATAACCACTTCAAGTCCATCATTGGACAAAACCCTAATGGCATCATCTCCTTGTTGAGAACCTTCACCGTGAACAGCAGACATCGTGTAATTTTGTGTTTGAATATCAAATGTTGTAATATCCAAAAGCGGATTGATAACATGCAAACCACTTTCCAGCACATCAGAATCCACGCTTCCATAAAGAGACTTCACTCCTACTTCACCAGCATTTATCTGCTTAAACATTGAAGAAACAATTCCTAAACCGATTAGGATAAATCCAATAATCTTCAATAAACCAGTAAATTTAGAAAATGGATTAACATTATGACTTAATACAAATCCAATAATCAGTAAAATTATTCCAAGAATAATAAATAGTATCATTTTATAGTTTTTAATTGGTACGGTGATTATACGTTAAAACCAATTATAAGTTACATTCTTACAAACACTTATTTCTTTGAATGTTCCCCAACCAACTTTCTTGTCAAAAGTGCAAAGCGAATATACAAAAACAGAGCTGCAGCAGTCAAACCTGCCAAAAGACCAATCCAAACACCAACCGCTTTTAAGTCGGTATATTTTCCCAAATAAAAAGAAATTGGAAACCCTACAATCCAATAAGCTACAAAAGTAATATACATAGGGACTTTCACATCTTGCAAACCTCTCAAAGCGCCCAAAACGACCACTTGAATTCCATCAGAAATCTGAAAAATAGCCGCAATTAACAATAATTTGGAAGTGATAAAAATAATTTCCTTATTATCCAAAACTTGAGCAGGATCATTCATATTCAAAAACAAATGTGGCAAGAAATTATGGAAAACAACAAAAATAAAAGCAAAAAAAGCTTCAATCATTACAGCCAATAAAAAGATAGATCGTGCAACGACAATTAGGTTTTTATAATCAGACAAACCTTTAGAATGACTCACTCGAATCATAGCCGTAACACTCAAACCCATAGCTACCATAAAAGTTGACGAAGCCAGTATAAGCGCAATTTGATTTGCGGCCTGACTATTTTTCCCCAATGTACCCGAAAGCCAAATTGCCGCCGTAAACAAAGTCACTTCAAACAACATTTGCATTGCCGAAGGAAAACCTAGTCCGATAATTTTTTTAATGATTGATTTTTTTATTTCTTTAAAAGTGAAATTTTTGAAATACTGCTTCATAATGGCATTGTGCTTCATCAGATAGTGCATAAAAACTACCATCATAATTCTAGAAATCACAGTTCCTAAGGCGGCTCCAACAACACCCAGCTTTGGAAAAATCCAAAAACCATAAATCAGCACATAGTTAAAAAAAACGTGTACCACATTGGCCAAAATGATAGAATACATCGAATATTTGGTCAAGGACAATCCGTCAGCAAACTGTTTGTATCCTTGATACATCACAACAGGAATTAAAGAAAAAGCAACCCAATCAATATAAGGTGCTGCCAATGCAACCACAGCTTCTGGCTGATTCATGAAATACATCAATTGTTTGGACAGTACTGTTAGCACAAACAACGATACTCCCAGAATAGTACATAACAGTAAACCATGATGAAACGTAGTCCTGATTTTCTTGTGGTTCTTCTCTGCATCCGCTTCGGCGGTCAAAGGCGTTATCGCAGTAGAGAAACCAATCCCTATTGACAGGGCCAAAAAGATAAAACTATTTCCCAGGGAAACAGCTGCCAGCTCGGTCGATCCCAAGTTACCCACCATATAATTATCCACAATCCCTATCAGAGTATGCCCAAGCATTCCAAGAATTACGGGATAAGCCAATTTAATATTATACGAGAATTCTTTGGTGTATTGGGAAAAGTTCATTTTAATTTATTAAGTCAGCAAAGATAAATAGAAGCTTTCAATTGCATCAATACTATTAAAAATATAACACCCTTTTATTCGATATTTTTTACGTAAATGAAGTAATTCTACAACAGTCCATTATAATTCTGTAACAATTTCGGCAAGTCATGCCCCTACATTTGCCCTGTTGTTCTGAAACAAATAAACAGAACAATCAAAAAAAAATTAATCCAAAATTCAATTATGAAAACTACATTAAAAATTAAATTGTTATCTGTATTCACAATCGCATTATTATTTGCAAACAATTCACAAGCTCAAGACACAAAAAGCTTCGACCAAGGATTCCGATTAGGAATTGGTCTTAATGGAGGAATGCCAACAAACAATGATACATATGACTGGTCATTAGGTGGTGATGTTCGTCTTCAATATGATTTAACTCCAAAAGCGTCTCTAACACTTACAACGGGATTCACCAATTTGTTCATTGATCAAAACATTAAAGATCTAGGTTTTATTCCTGCGAAAATTGGATTTAAAGCATTCGTTTGGGAAGATCAATTTTATGTGTTAGGTGAAGTAGGTGGTGGTTTTGCAGTAACCAACGGTTATGACCAAAACACATATATCTGGTCTCCCGGAATTGGATATGCCAATAAAAACATTGATGTAAGTGTACGTTATGAAGCTTATACCGATTATGACACCAATCAAATTGCATTGCGTGTAGCCTATGGATTTGATTTATAAAAGAATTAGTATCTCTAAAAAAAGCCCTGAAGTTCAGGGCTTTTTTTTGATCTTTAGTATTGCTTTTTATCTGTTAATGTCTTCATAAAAGCAATTAGCTGTTTCTTTTCCAATGGTGTTAAATTTAATTTATCTCCAGGTAAAGTTTGATTTGACAAATTGAAACCCAAACCACTTCCTCCACCGCCATCATAGAAATCTATTACTTCTTCTAAAGTTTTGAAAACACCATTGTGCATATAAGGAGCTGTTAATACAATGTTTCGAATCGTAGGCGTTTTAAACGAATGCCGATTCACTTCAGCTTTAGTCAAATCAAATTTCCCTAAATCTCCGTCTATCTTTTTGTCTTTTCCAGGAACGCCAAGAACTTCACTTTCTGATCTATCAAAATTAGGTGGAACCGTTCCATTTGTCAAAGGAATAAAATGACAAGTTGCACATTTGGCTTTGCCTGCAAAAAGATTAAAACCGGCTATTTCATCGAGATTAAATTTTTCTTCACCTCTCATATAACTATCAAATCTGGAATCATAATTACTCAAAGACCGAATATATGATGCCAAAACATTTTTAATCTCAAAAGCGGTAATTTCCTTGTTTGGAAATGCTTTCTTAAAATGCGCAGCATATTTTTTACTCTTTTTTAAATCCGAAGCTGATTTCTCCAAAGATCCGTGCATTTCGTTCTCATTTGTAATAACAGCAACCGCCTGATCTTCGAGATAATTCACTCTCGAATCATAAAAAAAACTACGCTGAAAAGCAATATTGGAGAGTGTTGGTGTATTCCTTTTTATCATTTGTTTTCCATCCAATGTGACTGCTTTTTCCAAACCATCAGTAAAAGCTTTGTCGGCATAATGACAAGAAGCACATGAGCGGGTATTGTTGCCAGATAAAACAGGGTCATTAAACAATAATTTGCCCAATTCAATTTTCTCCTTTGTAGTTTTATAGTCTGGAAAACCTGAAAAAGCTTCGGCATCAAAAGCATTTCTGTCAAATAATGTTTGGGCCGTAACTTTCAATCCTCGGCTTTCCTTAAAAAAAGGAATTTTCAAATCCGATTGCGCTTCATAAATAGCTTTGCTCAAAGGATTCAAATATTTTTTAATAAAATAGGCCCTGTCAAATTCATTAAACTTCGAATTTTTATTCAAATAATCCTTCCCGCCTTCTAGCAGTCCTAAAGTTTTGGGGCTTTGTTCGTCATCCTGATAAATAATAAGTTGCTCTTCGATAATTTCCAATGAAGTCATGGCTTCCGCCAAAGAATTCTGTGCAATCGGGGAATCAAATCCCGTTATTCCCAAAGTAATTATTCTAAAAACCTCCAAACGCATCGCATCAAAAACAGAAGAATCAGTTAACAAATTTGTTTTCGAAATCATTTCCAAACGATACAAATTAGCGTTGAGAATCCCAATTTCTTTTAGAATCTCATTTTTAGTATTCTTATCATACACCGGAAAAAAATATTCTTCAATTACCTGAAGTCCTGCAGGAGGAACGGTAATTCCATCATCATATTCATATTCATCAAGTGCAGGACCATTTATCGCTTTGGAAACTGTCGGGAAATAATATTCGCTAATAGATTCGACCCTTTTATAACTTTGGTGTGTTTTTAAAAATTGGTTTTGAAGTTGCTTTTGATTTGCTCCATCTTCAACCAAATGTTGCAATTGAGTAACCTCTTTTTGCAAAACAACCAAATCCGACTGGTACAAATCTTGAATTTGTTCGGCTTTGGATTTAAAATCGGAACAAGAAAACAATAAAAAAGAGATCAAAAGGAGAACAATATTTTTCATATAAAAGTGTAAAAATAAAAAACAGAAAACACGGCTTCAAAAAATGAAACCGTGAGCTTCTGAAAAAAAATAAAAAAGTACAAATTATCTAGCTAATCCTTTGATTAAAACAATTTGGCTCGCTTGATCTTCATTAGGACGACCACCTCCTCCATCTTTTCCTTTATATTTTTCACCTGACCAAGAATGAGGCTGAACACTCAGTAAGAATGTATCATCAATACCCAATTGTTCAGAAACATCAATTAAAGCACCATATTCCCAAACTCCTTTTTCCTCTGGATTTGGTACACGAGCAGATACTACATTATACTTTCCAGCATCCGCTGCTGTACGACGGTGGTCCAATTCTACTACCACTTTTAGTTGTTTTGTGGCAATATTGTACTGATAAATATAAGCGTCATGTGTTTCATCACCATATCCATTGGCATCTTCTTCAACATAAACATAGTTTTTAGTCACACAGATGTTATCTGGATTTTGAAACTTTCCTGCAATTCCCGTACGATCGTCACCGTCAAGCAACACTTGTAAAGTACCCGATAATGGATTTGCAGCATCCAAATTCAATTTATAGACTCTACCATATTTTGTTCTCGAAGCATCGGCATTTGTCCCAGTCGTATTTTGACCAGTAACATTAAAATAAATTTCACGATCGGCAGCATCACCACCTTTTCTGTAATCAAGATCTTCCACTCTACCAAATTTTATGGCAGACAAAGTATTTACGGCAGCATTAATTTGTGCACCAGTCAAAGTAGTATGATTTTCAATTTTCACAAAAGAAACTGGATAATTCTTTCCTGTAACCATGTCTTTCTCTCTTTGGTTACCATCCGTTCTTTTCATCATGTACAAAGAACCGTTTGCAAGATCACCAACTGTATTAGCCACATACATGAACAACTGACCTCCATAAGTTCCGGAATCGTCATCACCAATAACTACAACAGTTTTACCTTCAAAAGCTGTTTTTCTCAAAGGCAAAGCATTTTCGGCGCTTAAACGTCCAAACCCTGCCAATTCCTTAGAAACACTTGCCGTTCCCACATCCCCATAAGGATTCAAAGCGTGAGTACGAGACTCTTCACCAGATTCTCCACAAGTCAAGTACGTTGGCCCAAAACCATGTTCCGCAGGAGTAGCCATTGTAGCCCCGCATAATCTCCACGTACCTCCTTTTGAATTCAATAAATATTCCCCTTTAATTGGTTTGAACGTTTTGTCCAATGTTATTCTGGATACCGAAAAGTTGTCCTCTTGGTTTACTAAAAATGTAAAAGAGCCATCTGCATTTTTTAATAATCCAGAACCATCTGCTGAACCTCCAAAAACATAATTTGGACTTCCCGGTAAAACATCGTCTGAACTAATAAGAGAAAACAATTCAAGTTTTTCAAAACCCGCTTGCTTTTTCAACAAAACTGGAGTTACTGATTGATTGGCTGCCAAAACAGTACTATTGATTGGGTTTTCTTCTGCATTTTTATCATTATTACATGATACTAATGATGCAACTGCAAGCATCGATAGGATAATTTTTTTCATTTGGTTATTTGTTTAAATTCAACACAAAGAAACCTCCATATTTTCAACTAAAAATGAACTAAATATTAACAAAACTTCAATAAAAGTTAATCAAAACAAACAAAATATCAATTATTTTACATTAACCCGCCAAATACACAAGAAAACAAAGCTGTAAAAACTCATCGCTTTTCGCTGTAATGCCCTTCAAAATAAAGGTTCTATTTTCCTCTACCAACAAAAAAGACTACTTTTGGGAAGCTAATCCAGCTGTTCGCTACAATCTTTTTCAAGAACTGCTTTTTTTCTAAGTCCTTGCAAGAGCTTCCTTCGGTCGCTTTGCCAGTACAAGAAAAAAATAGCTGTTCTTTTCAAAAGGATTTTCACTTCCATCTGGGCTAGGGCATTCATTTACAAAACAACTTTTCATGGAAAAATTCACACTTGAAATTCTTTTTCACATTATCGGAATTGGTTCGGCATCCGGACTCATTTACAAAGACAATAGTTTATTTATCATAGGTGACAACAGCGGATTCTTATACGAATACAGCACAGAATCCAAAAATCTGCAACGCCACGAGATCATAGAAAACGCAACCGAAAATATTGCCAAAAGTGAAAAACCTGATTTTGAGGCCATCACTCATTTTGGAGACAATCTCTATGTTTTTGGTTCTGGGTCAACTGCAAAAAGGAATAAAATGATCCAAATCAACACACTTGAAAAAGAAATAAGCACCAATGACCTAACAGATTTGTATTCAGTTATGCAAAGTTTTGGAGAAATAAAACCCGAAGATTTCAATATAGAAGGCGCTATTTATACTGGTGAAGAATGGTATTTATTCAACCGCGGCAACGGAAAATCAGCCAAAAATGTATTATTTACCATCCAAGGAAAAAACTTGATTAACGAATTCAACATTCTTTCCAACAACTATAAACTACCCAAAATAAAAGGAGTTCGTAGTAGTTTCACCGATGCCGTTACTCTCGATGATAAAATTTACTTTTTGTCAACCGCCGAAGACACTGATTCCACATATAACGATGGTGAAATTCTGGGAAGTTTCATCGGTTGTATCGATACCAAAACCATGAAAATCGATTTTACCAAAAAAATCAGCGACACACATAAATTTGAAGGATTAACCATTTTTAAAAATTCATCAGACACAATCGAATTCCTCCTATGTGAGGATAACGACACTGAGGTTTTGGAAGCTAATATTTATAAATTGACATTAAACAAAAAACATTAAAAGTAAAATAATGAACGACTTAAAAAATAAAAATGCCCTAATTACGGGTGCCGGAAAAGGAATTGGTAAAGCAGTAGCCATTGCTTTGGCAAAAGAAGGCGTAAATGTAATTTTATTAGCTCGAACACAATCAGAAATCGATGACGTAGCCAAAGAATCAAGCGCATACGGCGTAAAATCATTAGCCATAACCGCCGATGTTGCCAATATCAACTCCGTAAATTCAGCAGTAGAAAAAGCCTTAGCCAAATTTAAAACCATTGACATTTTAATCAATAACGCCGGAATTGCAGCTTTTGGTAATTTTTTAGAATTAGAACCAACCGATTGGGAACGCATCATTCAAGTTAATTTAATGGGAACGTATTATGTAACCCGCGCTATTTTACCCAACATGATTGAAAGAAAAACAGGAGATATTATCAATATTTCCTCAACAGCAGGATTAAATGGAAATGCATTAACCAGTGCCTATAGTGCTTCTAAGTTTGCCGTTTTGGGATTGACAGACTCTTTGATGCAAGAAGTACGCAAACACAACATTCGTGTTACAGCACTAACTCCAAGTACTGTTGCAACCGATATGGCAAAAGAATTAAACCTTACCGATGGCAATCCGGAAAAAGTAATGCAATCTGAAGATATGGCTGAATTAATCATTGCCCAGCTAAAATTAAACCGACGCGTATTTATCAAAAACAGCAGTATTTGGTCAACAAATCCTTAAATTATAAAACCATTAAGAGATTAAGATTCATTAAGATTTCGCTCTTAATTTTCTTAATCTCTTAATGGTTCTAAGAACCTTTTAAATTTTTAAAAGGTTATATCTGTAATGTTAGTTTGCTATTTATTTTTTAAACCTCAACATTCAAAAACTCCATTCGAACACTTCCGTCTTCATCAATTTTTGTCAAATTGATTTCGTGCAAAGTATTTACTAATTCTGGATTCCAAGGCGTTTTCACTTTTACGTAATTCTCTGTAAAACCGTGAATATAGCCTTCTTTATTTTCACTTTCAAAAAGAACGGTTCTATTGATTCCCAACTGGCTTTCATAAAAAGCACGACGTTTTTTAACGGATAAACCTCTTAACATTTTGCTTCGTTTTGCACGAACATTGGCAGGAACAACTCCATCCATTTCAGCGGCTTCAGTATTATCACGCTCAGAATAAGTAAAAACATGTAAATACGAAATATCCATTTCATTCAGGAAATGATAGGTTTCCAAGAAATGTTCATCAGTTTCACCAGGAAACCCAACAATCACATCCACACCAATACAGGCATGTGGCATCACTTCACGAATCTTATTTACTCGTTCAGTATAAACTTCACGCAAATAACGACGTTTCATCAATTTCAAAATATCATTACTTCCCGATTGCAACGGAATATGGAAATGCGGTACAAAAGTTCTGCTTTTTGACACAAATTCTATCGTCTCATTTTTTAATAAATTAGGTTCAATCGAAGAAATACGCAATCTTTCAATTCCTTCGACTTCGTCTAATGCCTTAACCAATTCCAGAAAAGTATGTTCGTGTTTTTTATTCCCGAATTCCCCTTTTCCATAATCTCCAATATTTACACCTGTCAGTACAATTTCTTTGATATTTTGTTTCGAAATTTCGTAAGCGTTTTTCAATACATTTTCCAATTCATCGCTTCTCGAAATTCCACGAGCAAGCGGAATTGTACAATACGTACATTTATAGTCGCAACCATCCTGCACTTTCAAAAAGGCGCGAGTTCTATCTCCAATTGAATAACTTCCAACATAAAAATCAGCTTCGGCTATCTCACACGAATGTACTTCACCAAAATCATTCTTCGATAAATCATTGATATAATCTGCCAGTTTGAATTTCTCGGTCGCTCCAAGAACCAAATCCACTCCATCAACATTCGCTAATTCTTCTGGTTTCAACTGTGCATAACAACCTACTGCAGCTACAAAAGCCTTGTCATTCAATTTCATCGCCTTGCGAACCACTTGTTTGAATTGTTTATCTGCATTCTCTGTAACCGAACAAGTATTGATTACATACATATCAGCCACTTCCTCAAAATCAACTCGATCAAAACCTTCATCTTCCAAATTACGTGCAATGGTTGATGTTTCCGAAAAATTCAGTTTGCAACCAAGCGTGTAAAAAGCGACTTTTTTTCTATTCTCCATAATTAACCTTAAATTAATGAAATCGTTGTCAAAAAATTTAAGTGCGCAAATTTACGAACAAAAATTTACACTATAAAGCTGATGATTATTTATATTCATATCATTCCCAACCTTTAGGCCTAATACCATAAGATTATTATTTAAGCAGATGGTGTTATGTACTTTAAAAAAGCTTTATTTTTCTCTTCAAGGTTTTGTTCTTATTTAATTAAATACTAATTTCACACTTCCAAAAACAATACAACGGCACTAGCTTTATCTTATACCAAATAAAGCTGAAATGTACCGTTATTCGAAATCTCAAAAAACTAATTATTTCAAAAAAATAATTCAGTTGAAAAGTAATAATGTCTAATTTTATCTGTTTAAAAGATGGATTAAATTTATGACATTACATTTCTTGTATATGTTGCCTCAATCTTTCTGAAAATTAAATTTTAGAAAAAACTATACTATAAACAACAATAAATGGGATCGCCGAAAACCATAAAGAGTAGGTCAATATTAAATAAACAAAAACAAAATGAAATCATTCTACCTCACAATCTCCCTACTATTTATTACACTTTGCATACAAGCTCAAAATGCACCGACAATCGCAACTAAAAATCCTTTCCCAACAATAAGTACTTTAACTAATTGGGCTAGTTACAATTCACAAGAAAAATTCAATCTTGACATCAGAGCCCTTGGTTTTAAATTTGAGGAAAAATCAGTTGAAACGGCTTCAACTTCTTATACTTATATCAGAAAAGTTTCAGTGGACAACATCAACTATACTGACAGAATCGTTTACAGAATTGCAAATGACAACTCAGCAAGCATAATTTCATTAGTAACCGCTTCAACTGATTTGGTTTCTTTTTACACTCCACAATTGGCAGGTTATAAAACAGGAAAATGTGACAACGAAATGTCAAAAGACAAGAAAACAACCTGTACTTGTTATGACAATGGTAAATTCAATATCGATGTGTGTGATGAAAGAGTAAAACTTACGATGGGTGATGGAAATAATTATTTTATTTCTGTTGCTAAAAAATAAACCCCATAAAAAAATCCGTCTCGTTGAACTGCCATAGTATTTATTTTTTTGAGGCAGTTCAACGAGACGGATTTTTTATTTTGTAAAAAGAGAAATTATAAATTTGGATTTTTTATTTCATACCAAACTTCTTCTTCTCCATCATATTCAAAGGAATTGACATAATGCATTCCCAATTTTTCGAGTATATTTCTTGAACCTTTATTTCCAGCATCTGCGTACGCATAAAGATTCTCTACTTTCATTTCATTAAAGGCAAAATCTACAAAAGCCAATCCAGCTTCCGTAGCATATCCCTTTCCCCAATGCTTTTGTATAAAACGATAACCAATCTCATAAAAGTTTTGATGATTATTAATAGGCTCCGTAATTAACTTTATACCGGACCAACCAATAAATTCATTGGTTTCTTTTAGGATTACAGCCCAACGACCAATTCCATTATCCGCATATTGTCGTTTTAAATTTTCGATATACAACCTACTTTCCTCTATATTCTTTACAGGCTTGTTTCCTAAAAAACGATGCACTTCGGGATTCGAATCCAATTCAAACATTCCTTCATCATCTGAAGTAATCACTTCCCTTAAAATCAATCTTTCGGTTTCTATATAGGATTTCATTAATTCAAAATATAACGCTTGATTACCTCAGCAACACCATGATCATTATTAGATGCCACAATTAAATCAGCTTTATCTCTTAATTCAGGAGTTACATTATCCACCCAAACACCTAAACCAGCATATTCTACCATTGTCAAATCATTTCCTGCATTTCCTACAGCAATGATTTCACTTTGATGAATATCTAGCTTCTCTGCCAATTTTTTCAAACTGTAGGCTTTATCGATCCCCTGTTGGGCTACTTCAAGAAAAAAGGGCTTTGACATCGACACACTCAAATGTGGCATAGCCAGTTTCAAATCATCTTCAACTGTTTTGAGATAAGATGGTTCTTCAAGCAGAATACATTTTACAGCATTCGACTGGACTGCATCCTTAAAACTCTCTACTTTATTGTGAGCCAAACCTGTAATATGCTTTTCCACATCAATATATTCCGAATTTGTTTCACTAACAATCTCATCGTTTACATAAGTAATGATATGTGTATTGTTTTTCAAACTGTAGTCATACAATTCATGAATCTGTTCCTTAGTTAAGGTTTGTTCAAAAAGGACCTTATCTTCTTTCAGATCCGTAATTACAGCTCCATTATAAGAAAGCATAAATGAATTATAGTAATCCATTTTCAATTCTTTGGCATAAGTCGTCATCGCCGAAGTAGGCCTTCCTGATGCCAAAACCACGTAAACTCCCATTTCCTGGGCTTTAAAAATCATTTCCTTATTTTCATCAGATATAGTATGTTCGTCGGTCAACAACGTGTCATCCATATCCAAAACAAGCATTTTGTATTTTACTTCTTTCATTATATAAATTTTAGGCTAATAAATTCTAAATTAACAATTTACAATTATTATGCCATTAAAAAACCTTGATACTAATTAAGCCTCAAGGTTTTTAAAAAAAACTTTTAATTCAATTAGATATTCAACCTAAATTCTTCGATAACCGGATTTGCCTTTGCAAAATCCGTTTCTTGAATAAAAACCTCAACAGCTGAGTCCGAATTTGGAAAACCTGACATTCTTGCCGATTGGATATTATTTTTAACTGTAGTTTCCACTCCAGCAGCTTCAATTTTTTCTTGCAGAGCCAAAGCTAAAATTTCACTTCCCGAAAATACTTTCATTAATCCCATGATGCTTTTATTTTTTTAAATTATTTATTATCTCAAATCATTAAACTAAAAAGCATCTTAAAACTTGTTCGTTCGGTGTCTTGCTTCCTGCCTACTGATTTCTTCCTAAATTCTATTCTTCTTCGTCATCATCAATTTCCTCATCTTCTTCTTCAAAATCATCAACATCTGGGTTAACTGATTCTTCTTCTTCCAAATCCTCCTCATCTTCATCATATTCTTCTTCAAAATCAAAAACATAAGGCTCTAATAACATTTTATCGGCCAAGATTTCAATTCGTTCGGTCAATTGGTCGGTAAAAATAATACGTTGCGTTTTGGCAATACTATTTGAGATTCGCATGATTTTTGTTTCATGACGTAGTTTCAAAATTGGATCTGCATCATCAAGAATAAACATTTTCAAACGGTTTACATTATATCCCGCAGTGCTAAACATATCACTTAATTTATTTGGAGTTCCAATAAGAACATCAATACCTGTCGAAATATAATTTTTATCATAATCCATATCACCTTTATCATGAACCCCATACACTCTTAAGTTGGTGAATTTTCCAAACTTCTCGAAAAGTTCTTCCATTTCAAGAACCTTGGTTTTGTCTTCAACAATGATTAAGGCGCGAGGTGACTCTTCACCTTCACAAACCAATTGCTGAATGACATTAATCACAATAGTTGTCGATTTCCCAGAACCCTTTGGGGAAACAATAATTGCATCTGCTCCACTTTTTATAGTCGAAAAAGTTTCTTTTTGCATCTCATTAGCTTCTGTCAACCCGTTATCAATTAAGGCTTCTTGCAATACTTGATTTATTTTCTTTAGTTTCATTATTAATTTTAGATTTCTGATTACAGTTTTTACTGCAAATCAATTCCTAATTTGTGTTTAATTTTTATTTGCTTGCAAAAGCCTTAACATCACTTTCGGAAATTTCGTTCCCTCCTAGTATTATCAAGCGTTCTACCACATTGCGTAATTCTCTAATATTTCCTGTCCAATCATATTCTTGCAATAAACGAATGGCTTCGGCTGAAAAATGCTTAACCGCATTACCTTGCTCAACTGCAATTTTATTTGTAAAATGCTCAATCAAAGAAGGTATATCTTCCCTTCTGTCATTTAAGGAAGGAACCTTTATGAGAATAACAGCCAACCGATGATATAAATCTTCTCTAAAACGACCTTCCGCTATTTCGATTTTTAAGTCTTTATTGGTCGCGGCAATAACACGCACATCGATTTTTATATCACTGTCCGCTCCTACTCGTGTTATGATCCCTTCTTGTAAAGCTCTCAAAACTTTGGCTTGGGCTGACAAACTCATATCTCCAATTTCATCCAAGAAAATAGTTCCTTTATTGGCTACTTCAAATTTTCCAGCACGATCTTTTACCGCCGATGTAAAGGCTCCTTTTGTATGGCCAAACAATTCACTTTCTATCAATTCACTCGGTATGGCAGCACAATTCACCTCAACCATTGGAGCACCGGAACGATCACTTTTGTCATGCAATTGATGAGCAACCAATTCTTTTCCTGTTCCATTTGGCCCGGTTATCAAAACTCTTGCATCGGTTTTAGCCACTTTATCAATCATTATTTTCACCAGATTGATTGCTTCACTATCCCCTATTATATCATACTTTTTACTGACTTTTTTCTTTAGAATTTTATTCTCAACAACCAGTTTCTTTTTGTCCAATGCATTTCTAACCGTATTTAGCAAGCGGTTTAAATCTGGTGGTTTTGAAATATAATCAAAAGCCCCAAGACGCATCGTATTGATTGCCGTTTCCATATCTCCATGTCCTGATATCATTACAATAGGAATTTCGGTATCAATCTTTTTTACGGCTTCAAGCAATTCAACGCCATCCATTTTTGGCATTTTTATGTCACATAAAACCAAATCATAGTCGTTTTCTTTTATTTTACCAAGTCCTATGACACCATCTTCGGCAACATCAACTTCATAAGACTCATTTTCCTCACAAAGTATTTTGGCCAATACTCTCCTAATAGCTTCTTCGTCTTCGATAATTAGAATTTTCGACATAAATATTTTTTTATTTTGGCTTTATAATTTAACTATTGAAATAACCTTTAGTATTTCAACCATTTATATAATTCTTTCCAACTCGGTTTTTTCCCATACATCAAAATTCCAACTCTGTAAATTTTGGCAGCAAACCAAACTACACCAAAAAACGTGGCGAACAACAAAGATACGGAAATTGCAATTTGCCACCACGGTACTCCAAAAGGAATACGCATTAACATTACTATAGGTGATGTCAAGGGAATCATTGAAAAAACTACGGCGATAGTTCCATGCGGATCATTAATAACCGTAAAAAAACCAATGTAAACACTAAGCATCAACGGCATTATGATAGGCAAAAGAAATTGTTGCGAATCCGTTTGATTATCTACAGCTGCTCCAATTGCGGCATAAAAAGAGCTATAAAGGAAATATCCCCCAATAAAATAAACCACAAAACTGATCAAAATACTAGCGATAGGCAAATTCCATAATTCTTTGATATACATTTGAGCTGTCCCTGAAAATTCTTGTTGAGCAACATGCATCATTTCTGGAGAGACTCTGGATGTTGGTCCAATATTGACACCGAAAAATGCAGAAGCAGCAAACATTAACGACAAACCGATAATGGTCCAAATTAAAAATTGCAGTAAACCTGCCAATGAAGTTCCTATTATTTTTCCCATCATGAGTTGGAAAGGTTTCACCGAGGAAATAATAATCTCTACAATACGGTTGGTTTTTTCTTCAATTACAGAGCGCATAACCATATTTCCATAAATGATTATGAACATCATGATAAGGTAACCAAAAGCACCGCCTATTGCAATTTTTATTTCGTTAAGCCCTTTGATACTTTCTTCACCAGATGCCTTGGAAAGATTCAAAACTACTTCAGCCTTGGCATCTTTTATTGCCAAAGTGTCCAAATGTGCCATTTCCAAATTATCTTTGGTCAACTTATCTGCAATAATTCCTTGGGCTTTTTCGATAAAAATAATGCTAGGACTATTATTGGAAATCAACTCAATAGTATGTTGCAACTCTTTATTATCTTTTTTTTGGGGAACATAAAGTAAGGCTTCAAAATCATCTTTGGCAATACTATCTTTTAGAGCCTGAACATCAATTGCAGACAAATCTAGATACCTGTATTCACTGTCTTTTTTATTTTGAGCTACAAACTCGTTGACAAACAAGCCTGATTCATCATGAATTGCAATACGTTTTGTTTCGGCTTTCATTGAGCTTAAATACGCAACAAATACGGCAATTCCAACGAACAGCAACGGACTTAAAAAAGTCATGACAACAAATGACTTATTGCGAACTTTAGCAATAAACTCTCTTTTTATGATTAATGAAATAATACTCATTTATGTAGATTATTCGATTTTTAAACTTTTGGATTATTCAATTATTGGATTTTCAATTTAATTAATCTATCCTGTTACTGTTTGAATAAAAATATCATTCACACTCGGAATTTTTTCGACAAAATGCATTACCTGACCGCGTTGTGACAAGACATTAAGCAATTCGTTTGGTGTAGCATTCCCAAGTTGAATCTCCAGCTTTATTTCATCATTCAGGGATTTAAAATTGGCTTGGCCTACTTTAAATTTTTGGGTAATATCAAACATCAAACCTTCCACATTATCCGATAGAATACCTACTTCAAAACTATTGGTCTTGAATTTTCTTTTTACATCAATCAGTTTGCCTTCAATCAGCTTATTCGATTTGTGGATAAGTGCAATATGATCACACAATTCTTCCACACTTTCCATTCTATGCGTAGAAAAAATAATCGTGGCGCCATCATCTTTCAATGCCAAAATTTCGTCTTTAATCACATTGGCATTTACAGGATCGAATCCAGAAAAAGGCTCATCAAAAATCAATAATTTTGGTTTATGCAAAACGCAAACCACAAACTGGATTTTCTGCGCCATTCCTTTCGACAATTCTTGAATTTTTTTATTCCACCAACCTTGAATTCCTAGACGATCAAACCAATACTCTAATTGTTTTTTGGCTTCGGCTTTGGACAATCCTTTCATTTGTGCCAAATACAAACACTGCTCACCTACTTTCATAGTGCTGTACAAACCTCTTTCTTCAGGAAGGTATCCGATGTATTGTATGTGTTTGGGCTGAAGTTTTTCACCATCAAGGATGATTTCGCCACTATCGGGCATCGTAATTTGGTTGATAATTCGAATTAGTGAAGTTTTCCCGGCACCATTTGGACCTAAAAGTCCATATATACTTCCTTTGGGAACAGTCAACGACACTTCGTTAAGCGCTACATAATCACCATATTGCTTTACGACTTTACTTACTTCAAGTATATTACTCATGCTACTTTTTTAATTGGCGTAAAAGTAAAAAATTTCAAGCCTAAATTCTCTTAATTATCCATTAAAAAACCCATCCTTAACGAATAAAGGATGGGTTTGTATTTTATTATTTATAAAAGTTATGAAAACATGTCTTTTACTTTTTCGAAAAATGATTTTTCTGATTTCTCTGGATTTGGAGTAAAGTTATCGTCTGTTAACGCTTTTTCAAAAAACTGTTTTTGCTCTTTGTTTAAGGTTTTTGGAGTCCAAACATTTACGTGTACCAGTAAATCTCCACTTCCATAACCATTGATACTTGGAATACCTTTACCTTTTAATCTCAGAATTTTTCCTGATTGAATTCCTTCTTCCAGTTTGATTCTCACTTTACCGTTTACGGCATCAATATCTTTTGAAATTCCAAGAACGGCTTCTGCGAAACTGATGTATAAATCGTAGTGCAGGTTTTCACCTTCACGTTTCAAAAATTCATGCTCAATTTCTTCAATAACTACAATTAAATCTCCTGGAACACTGTTTCCTGGAGCATCATTTCCTTTACCAGAAACTTTCAACTGCATTCCGTCCACAACCCCTGCTGGAATTTTTATAGAAACCGTTTCGTCTTCTACAACCATTCCTTGAGAATCTGCATTACTTGGTTTTTTGTCCAAAATTTGGCCAGAACCACCACAAGTAGGACAAGTTGAAGCCGATTGCATTCTACCTAAAATAGTATTGGTAACTCTCATTACCTGACCTTGACCATTACACGTTGAACACGTTTTATAGCTTACACCGTGAGCTTGAACTTTACGTTTTACTTTTACTTTTTTCTCAACACCATTGGCAATTTCTTCCAGAGTCAATTTTACTTTAATACGCAAATTGCTTCCTTTTACGCGACGAGGGCCTCCGCCTCCGCCAAATCCACCGAAACCACCACCAAAAATATCTCCAAATTGACTAAAGATATCATCCATATTCATACCATGGCCTCCGCCTCCAAATCCTCCAGAACCATCAAATGCTTGATGTCCATATTGGTCATACTTTGCTTTTTTGGCAGGATCACTCAATACTTCGTACGCTTCGGCAGCCAATTTGAATTTTTCTTCTGCCTCTTTGTCGCCAGGATTCTTGTCAGGATGGTATTTCAATGCACTTTTTCTGTATGCCTTTTTAATTTCAGCAGCATCTGCACCTTTTGAAATGCCTAATATTTCGTAAAAATCTTTTTTCATAATAATTTAAAGTAAATTCCAAATTCTAATCCCGAAAATCTTCGGGACCAAATTCCAACTGTTCAACATATTAGAATTTATGATTTGCAATTTTATTTTTTAGTTACCAATTACCACTTTTGGGAAACGAATAATTTTATCACCTAATTTGTATCCTTTTTCAAGAACATCAACAATTTTCCCTTTCATCTTGTCTGACGCTGCGGGAATTTGAGTAATTGCTTCAGCAAAATCAGCATCAAAAGCATCTCCCGCTTTAACATCAACTTGCTCTAATCCTTTGGCAACCAACGTTCCTTTCAATTTTTCATGAATCAATTCTACACCTTTGGCTAACAATTCATCTTCCGATTTGCTGATTTCAACTATCGCTCTGTCAAAATCATCTAGTACAGGTAACATCGCAAGCAATACTTCTTGATTGGCTGTTTTAAACAATTCAATTCTTTCCTTTGTAGTACGTCTTTTGTAATTTTCAAATTCAGCAAATAATCTCAAAAACTTATCTTTTTCTTTAGCTAAGTCTTGTGCTAATTGCTCTTCAACACTTAATTCTTCAATAATAAGTTGCTCACCATTTGCATTATTCTCTAATGTCACATCATCTATTTCTTGATCGAATTCTGTATTTTCTGTAGTCATATTACTTTTATTTTTAAAAAAATTCTTAAACATAGTTTTATTCATTAGATTCGATTGCAAAAGTACTGCCAAAACTTATAAAATGTCAAATTGTCACCTTTTTTTAAGAATAAAAATTTTCCAAAGAAAATATCCTCTTTTTTTAGACAAAACTTTAATATAATTTTAAGACTATTACGTTATAGTTTTACTTAAATTTGGTACAGATTTTTATTCGCTCCCCCAAGGATACAACTCTCAAATATTGAAAGTAAGGTTGTTTTCTATATAATTATTAATTCACTATTGCCTTATATCAAAAAAAGCTTCGTTTCTAGTTAACGAAGCTTTTTTTATTTTTTAAAAACAACCTTATTTTAATCGAATACTCCATTCAAAATCCATTTCCGAAACCTGCACACCTTCTTCGTTGGTCCCAATAGATTTCATCCAAAACGTTTGACCTTCACCAGTAGCAATTGTCTTTTGAATTGCTTCCTCTATTAAATGACCGTCTTTACACTCAAAAGTGATTCGACCTGTAGCCTTTTTAGAGAAATTAGATTTATTATTAGCAACAAGCATCGATATTTTCTTTCCGCTTTGTTGGATTTTATCAATCACCATCGCTCCTGTTGTCAACTCGGCTGCCATCGCTTGTACGGCAAAATACATAGAATTAAATGGATTTTGGTTTATCCATCGGTGCTTTACTGTCACCACACATTTATCTTTATCAATAGATTTCAACCGTACACCACAAATAAATGCAGAAGGCAGTTTGAAAAATACGAATCGATTTAATTTAGATACTGTTAATTCCATGGGATACATTTTTTTTGCTAAAATACAAAAAATACTATGCGTACATATAAAAAATCATAATTAGTTTATTTTGCCTCTTTACCTCTTTCACAAAATAACTCTACCTTCAATTAAATAACAACTTTCTCAAATCTTTGGGCATGCCATCATTAAAAAAGAGACTAAACAATAGAACAGTATATACAGCCCCTTTCCCTATTACTGTCAGGCTATCCACACTACTTCGGTAGCTAACCTCAAATTAAATTCACTGAACTCCTATGAAAATAACATCTAGTGAAGTGATCCTTCACGCTAACTACATATCAACGTCATAGAGAAAGGCAAAGCAACAACTCACTTAATTTGATATAATTTTCTCTCAAAATAATCATTTTTTGTTAATATTATGTTAATATACACTACTATGCGATACAAGATACTCTCTTTTAAACATATATTTGCATAAGAAATTACTAGGTAAGTCATTTTATCAATTTCTGTCATCAATCATCAATCAAAA
>NZ_DASTTN010000501.1:0-2174 GCF_035760125.1 Flavobacterium sp. | reverse complement strand
TGTTCAACGCTTTTTTAACGTCTCTTTCATTGATAACAACCGAGATGTTTCTCTCTGAAGCACCTTGTGCAATCGCACGAATATTGACATTGTTTTTTCCTAAAGTGCTAAACATTCTTCCACTCAAACCTTGGTGGTTCTTCATGTTTTCACCAACCAAAGCGATAATGCAAAGATTTTGTTCTACAATACAAGGATCAATTTTGTTTTGTGCAATTTCTATTTGAAAAGCTTTGTTGATGGCAATTTCAGCAGTTTCGGCATCCGAATTTAAAATACCAATACATATAGAATGTTCCGATGAAGCTTGAGTAATGAAAATTACGTTTATGCTTTCATTAGATAAAACTTCAAATAACCTTTTGGAAGAACCAGCAACTCCAATCATTCCGGAACCTTCCAGAGTTACCAAAGTAATGTTGTCAATATGACTAATCCCTTTTACCGGGTTGGTATTTGATTCAGGATTGTTGGAAATCAAAGTTCCTTCGGCTTGTGGCTCGAAAGTGTTTTTGATTATAATTGGAATGTTTTTTCTTAAAACAGGCTGGATTGTTGGTGGGTACAATACTTTGGCACCAAAATGAGACAATTCCATTGCTTCTTGGTAAGATATTGTAGCTATAGGTTGCGCTTGTTTTACAATTTTTGGATTGGCAGTAAACATTCCGTTTACGTCTGTCCAAATTTCTAAATCTGTAGAATTTAATGCTCCAGCAATAATGGCAGCTGTATAATCTGAACCACCACGACCTAAAGTAGTATTTATGCCATCTTCAGTAGTAGCAATAAAACCAGGCATCACAACTACTTGGTTTTCATTAGATGCAAAAAAGTCTGCAATCAGTTGGTTTGAAAGTTCAAAGTTCACTGCAGCTTTTCCAAAATGATTATTAGTTTTAATCAATTCTCGGCTGTCTTTATAACGGCTGTTTTTTAGCTTTTGTTTTAAGGCTTCGGCAATGATATAAGAAGATAATAATTCACCAAAACTTAGAATGGTATCCAAAGTTCTTGGAGATAACTCTCCCAATAGAAAGCAACCATCAAGCAATGTTTCCAAGTGATTGATGATTCTTTTAATATGACTTAACAAACCACTTTGTTCACTTACGGGAATAAGTTGTTTAAGTGCTTCTAAATGTTTTTTCTCGATTTCGGTAACAATATCTTTAAAGCTTTCATCATTTGCAGCCGCTTTGGATGCAGCCAATTGCAATAAATCGGTTACTTTGCTTAAGGCGGATACAACAACAACAAGGTTTTCTTCTTGTGCTTTATTAATGACTATATCTAAAACTAGTTTTATGTTTTCTGCATTGGCTACCGAAGTTCCGCCAAATTTTAATACTTTCATAATGTAGGTATTTATTGTTTTTTATTTGTCATTATGTAATTCGCATATCTTAAATTGTCATTTGCGACCAATTTTCCATTATGCTCATTTCATATGTAGGTATTATTATGTATTTGTTTTAATGTAATTTAGTATCGCTATTTTGTTTGATTATCAGTATTTGAAATCCTAACGATATTTGTTTGTATTTTTTTGTTTTAAAATGCAAAAGGCTTCTATACACCCATGACTTTCTTTCTTTAAGAAAAAAGTACAGCAACTGGATTATATGTAAAATGTATACCCCTAAGGGGTAGTAGTTGTAGTAGATGTAGTTGTAACAGCAAGTGCAACCCAGATTTGAGTTGTTATCGAAGGATGATATGTGCTGTTAAAATTTTTCATTTTTGATTTTCCAAAAGTACAGTTTTTCATCAAAAAATAAAGCTTTGTGAGGAATTTTTGCGAATAGTTTAATATTTAAATTCAATATGGATTCAAATTTAATATTGTATAATTTATTTCTTTGTTTATTGAGATTATCTTTGTTTTGTTCTCTGTTTGAAGTGATTTTCTACGATGATTTTCTTTGGATTAAGTTACAATTTGTAGAAAAATAGGCTTGTGGATAATGTTGTAATGGTGAGATTGCAAATTAATAAGGATTTTTAAACTCGTAATTTTCTACTTTTAAAGATTTATTTAGAGATATTAACCGTAGTGTGAGAATTGTTTTTCTTTGCTTATAATTTTTAGATTTAATTAAAAAAAAATAGTTTTTATTATTGTAAATGATTTATTCTTTTTTTAGTTATAATTGTAAAAATTATACTATTTT
>NZ_DASTTN010000500.1:0-4158 GCF_035760125.1 Flavobacterium sp. | reverse complement strand
TGCGAATATTCACATGCAATGGGGAACAGTAATGGCAATTTTAAGGAATATTGGGATATTATCCGCGGAAGCAAAAATATGCAAGGTGGATTCATTTGGGACTGGGTAGACCAAGGTTTCAAAGTGAAAGATGAAATTGGTCGCGACTATTGGGCTTATGGAGGAGACATGGGCGGACAATTCTATACAAACGATGAAAATGATTGTCATAATGGTTTGGTTTGGCCAGACCGAACACCACATCCGGGAGCATTTGAAGTCAAAAAAGAATATCAGGATATTTTGTTCAAAGCAGTTGATGTCAAAAAAGGAATTATCGAGGTTCAGAACGATTTTGGTTACACCAATCTTTCAGAATACATTTTTAAATATGAAGTTTTAAAAAACGGAAAAATTATAAAAGAAGGTACTTTAAATTTAGCCTTAAATCCTCTTTCCAAAAAGCAAATCAAAATTGAATTGCCTAAAATCAGTCCAATCGCCGGAGAAGAGTATTTGTTGAATATTTTTGTTTTGACAAAAGATATAACAGAAATTTTGCCCAAAGGTCACGAAATAGCAAGAGAGCAATTTGTAATAGAAGATGCTAAATATTTTACTGTTGAAAATATTCAAAACAACTGGGTTAAACCTATTGAAGAATCCGATTGTTTTGTGTTTAAAGTAGGAAATGTTGAAGTGAAAATCAATAAAAATAGTGGATTGATTTCTGATTATTCTAATAATGGAAAACGTTATTTTGAAGAATTTCCAAAACCTAATTTTTGGAGAGCACCAACCGATAATGATTTTGGAAATAAGATGCCTTCAAAGAGTAATGTTTGGAGAACTGCAGGTGAAAATATTACTTTAAAAAAAGTAACCGAATTTGCTGATAAAGGTGGAAAATCGGGATTAATGGCAGAATTTTTGCTAAATGACGTGGTTTCTGAATATAAAATTGAATACTTAATGAGAGAGGACGGTAGTTTAGAAATTATTCCTTCCTATAAAAAAGGTAATAATGCAGTTCCGGAAATGCCTCGTTTTGGGATGATTTTCTCACTAACTAATGAATTTGAAAACTTCAATTATTACGGAAGAGGTCCTTTAGAAAATTATTCTGATAGGAATACGGCGTCCTTCAAAGGAATTTACAACAGCAAAGTTGCTGACCAATATGTGCCTTATCCGCGTCCACAGGAAAATGGTTATAAAACAGATATTCGTTGGGCTAATCTTACAAACAATTCGGGTGAAGGAATAAAGATAACTGGAATTCAACCTATTTGCATGAGCGCTTTGAATAATTACCCTATGGATTTCGACCCAGGACTTTCTAAAAAACAGCTGCATTTCAGTGATATAACGCCAAGAAAACTATCTGTGATCTGTGTGGATTTAGCACAAAGGGGGCTTGGCGGCGATGATAGCTGGGCAAGAGATCCTCATGAACAGTATTTGTTAAAACAGGAAACGTATAGTTACGGATTTCAGATAAAACCAATTAAAGAACAAAATTAATATTCGGAAGATGTTCTTCTGCATAGAAAAAATCGATGAAATATGCTCATATAGATTAACAATGATACTTGGTTTAATGTTTCTCAAAACAGATATGTTCCCAAGAATAGTTAAAATAGAGGATTGCTATAAAAATAAAATTTTGATGCCATTGATATTTTAAACCATTTTAATTCCAATTGCTGTTACAGAACCTTTTTTTGTAATCATAGTTTTTAGAATTTTGATTATCTTCGTAAGTTGTTAATTATTAGATGGATGACTTCGAATTTGAAGTAGGAAGTTTGAAACAAATCTGAAATGTTACCATAATTCACATATTGTCTAATGCAGAATTGACAAGGGTAAATGTTGGTAATTTAGAAGAGCATAACAATACCACTTATTTCGAAGTATTAAAAAAAGTCAAATATGTATCAAACTCGCCAGCTTGCTGCCATTATGTTTGCCGATATCGTCGGTTACACAGCAATAATGGGCAATGATGAACAAAAGGCTTTTGAAATACTTAATAAAAATAGAGAATTGCAAAAACCAATCATTGAGCAATTCAACGGAAGATGGATAAAAGAATTGGGCGATGGGGTAATGGCGAGTTTCAATACCGTTTCTGATGCTGTGTATGCAGCGCAGAAAATTCAGAATTTATGTAATGTGGCAAATGATTTTCAGCTACGGATCGGTATCCATCTTGGTGATGTTCTTTTTGAAAATGACGATATATTTGGTGATGGTGTAAATATTGCATCTAGGATACAAGAGATTGCTCAACCTGGGTCAATCTATATATCGGAATCTGTTCAACAAAATGTTTCCAATAAAAAGGATATCCAGACAAAATTTATAAAGGAAGAAAAACTAAAAAATGTAAAAGATCCTCTTAAGATTTATGAGGTTATCATAATGAGTCAATTCGGCATAATCCCCGAAAAAGGAAAAGAAATTATTGCAAAAAATAGTATTGCTGTTCTTCCATTTGTAAATATGAGTAATGATCCTGAACAAGAATATTTTTGTGATGGAATATCCGAAGAGATAATAAATGCGCTTGCACAATTATGCAACCTGCGAGTGATAGCAAGGACATCGGTTTTTTCATTTAAGGAAAAAAACATTGATGTTAGAGAAATAGGGAAGTTGCTCGAAGTGGATACACTCCTAGAAGGTAGTGTACGTAAATCTGGCAATCAGTTACGTATTACAACAAAATTGATTAGGGTTTCTGATGGTTCTCATATATGGTCTGAACGGTATGATCGTGTATTGGAAGATATTTTTTCAATACAAGAGAATATTGCAGAAAATGTAGCTACTGCTTTAAAAGGTTTTTTAACCACTACAGAAAAGGAACTAATACGTCGTCCGGAGACAATTATAGAAGCATATGAATATTTTCTAAAAGGGCACCAGTTTTTCCTTCAACTGAATTTGAGTGAAGCAAAAAAGTTATTCGAAAGGGCTATAGAGCTCGATTCTGAATATGCACCTGCCTATGCTGGCCTTGCTGATGTTTATTCCTGGTTGTATGATTGGGAAGGTGGAAATAATAATGACCTAGAGGAAGCGGAAAGGAATAGCCAAATAGCACTTTCTTTAGCCCCTAATTTGTCTGAGAGCCATACATCACATGGGTTTGTTCTCTCTTTAGGGAAACGGTATGATGAAGCGGAGCAAGAATTCAAAGAAGCTATAGCATTAAACCCAAATAGTTATGATGCATATTATCATTATGCCAGAACCTGTTTTGCACGTGGTCAAATTCAGCAATCGGCTGACTTCTTTCTTAAAGCAGCTGAAGCCCGCAGAGAAGATTTTCAAAGTATGCTTCTTCTATCCCAGTCTTTGACTATATTAGGAAATGATAAAGCGCATGAAGCAGGTATGGAAGGTATCAGAAGAGCCCGAAAACAATTGGAACTTAATCCTAATGAGAAAAGAGCGCTTTCACTTACTGCCGGTCATTTATTGAGTGTAGGACAAAGAGAAGAAGCTTATGAGTGGATGAATAAGGCGCTTGATTTATATCCGGATGATGCCGGTGTTTTATTGAATGGAACATGTCTTTTTGCTAAAGATGGCGATAAAGAAAGAGCTATGAATCTTTTGGAAATAGCTTCTGAAAAAGGGTATGGTAAAAAGGATTGGATTCAGTATGACCCCGATTATGATTCAATTAGAGAGGAACCTCGCTTTCAAATATTGCTCAGTAAATTAAAATAAATAATTTATGTTTCTACTATACTGGTGTTCGTCAGGGTTCAGTCATATTTTTAATGGTAATGCGCAGAAATGCTTTAGCTTATTTCAATTTAAACTTAGTAATGTGGTAGTTTGAAATGTATAATTTTATTTGCCGATGCAGAAATTAACAGCCCAGTATTTATTGGTGTTAACAGATTAAGAGGTACAATAAAAGTAATAATCTGAACAAAATAACACGAAATAAAAACAAACAAACCTTTATCCATTATTTCAATTTAAGGACAGCATTTTGTTAATCTGTGGGAATATCTTTTTTAAGAACACATTAACCCAGTGGTTGGTGCAAATGTATCAAATTTTGTGATACCTAATAATATTTTAAATGCCCTCTTTAAGTTGTTTAATTTTATAAGAGTAATGGTTCGAGCTCTTTATCACCTACTATTTTTATAA
>NZ_DASTTN010000499.1:0-15966 GCF_035760125.1 Flavobacterium sp. | reverse complement strand
TGTTTTATTGGTAAAGTGCGTTTACCTGAATTTCTTCAACAAAAATTGCAACCAAAAGAAGGAACAATTATTCAAATAGACAAAAACGACCCTGTATATTCTTATGGAATGCAAAACGAATTGTCCGTTGAAGAACAATTGCTTTTTGCTTCCAGAAAATTACCTTATACTCCCAAAATGGGGAAAGTGATGGGAAAACATCAAGGTGCCCATTATTTTACGGTTGGCCAAAGAAAAGGATTGAATGTTGGTGGAACAACTGATCCTTTATTTGTCATTTCCACAGATGTGGAGACTAATACAATTTATACCGGTTTATCAAGTATGCATCCGGGATTGTTCAAAAAAGCTTTGTTTATTGAAAAATCAGAAGTCCATTGGATTCGTGAAGATTTGGCTTTGGCCAATGGCGAAACTATGGAAGTTATGGCACGCATCCGATACAGACAGCCTTTACAAAAAGCCGCTTTGCATCAATTTGAAGATGGTATGTATATTTCTTTTGAAGAACCACAATCTGCAATTACAGAAGGACAATTTGCAGCTTGGTATCTAAATGATGAGTTAATTGGTTCTGGAGTTATTTCATAAGCTAAATAATTAACTAGTTGCAAAACATGAAAAAAATACTATTTTTTATTTTGTTCTTTTCCTGTTTTGTTGGTTTTTCCCAAGAAGATGCTTGGGTATATTTTAATGTCAAAAATAATTCTCAAAGTTATTATGACAATCCTTTGTTGATGCTTTCGCAAAGAGCCATAGATCGAAGAACAAAACAAAATATTCCTTTAGATTCAAAAGATATTCCTATTGATGCTAGTTTTATTAGTCAAATAAAGGCAGTTTCAGGTATTACTGTTTTTACCAAATCCAAGTGGTTAAATGCTTTGCATATTCGAGGAACTCAAACAGATATTAATTCTTTGAAATCCTTTTCGTTTGTGGATAAAATTGATTTTGCCAATAGATCTCTCAATACGACTGGAAAAAAAGCTACTACAAACAAAATGAAAGCCGTTCATAAAGAATTGGAAAAGCTTGTGGATTTTGCTTATGGCAGCTCTGCAAATCAAATTCAAATGCTTCATGGTGATGTATTGCATCAACAAAATTATACAGGTTCAGGAAAAATAATTGCGGTTATGGATGCCGGTTTTCCTGGTGTCAATACTGCTCAATCATTCCAAAGGCTGCGGGACAATAATCAAATATTGGGAGGGTATGATTTTGTGAATAAAGATGTCAATTTTTACACTGGAGATTCACATGGAGCTATGGTTCTTTCTAGTATGGGAGGATTTAAAGATAATGCTCTTGTGGGAACTGCTCCAGATGCGTTTTACTATTTGTTTAGAACAGAAGATGCTGACTCTGAAAACCCTGTTGAGGAATCCTATTGGGTAGAAGCAGCAGAGAAAGCTGATAGTTTGGGAGTAGATGTTATTAATACTTCATTGGGTTATTTTGAATTTGATAATGCAGCATACAATCACACTTATAATGATATGGACGGTAAAACTGCCTTTATGACTCGCGGTGCCGAAATTGCTTTTTCTCGTGGAATGATAGTGGTGGCTTCCGCTGGGAATGAAGGGGCTACTGTAAATCCTCATATTGCAGTTCCAGCAGATGGTATTTCTGTACTCACTGTGGGAGCAGTAACAGCTACTAAGACAGTAACCAGTTTTAGTTCGGTGGGTCCTTCAATTGATGGAAGAGTAAAACCAGATGTTATGGCACAAGGACAATCAGTAGTTTTATCTGATTCCTCAGGTAATATTGTGACAGCTAACGGTACTTCTTTTTCAAGTCCAATTACGGCGGGAATGGTGGCTTGTTTGTGGCAAGCCTTTCCTAATAAAACCAATAAAGAAATTAAAGATTTAATTGTAAAATCAGCCGATAGATATACAGTTCCAGATAATCAATATGGGTACGGAATCCCAGATTTCAGTTTGGCATTGTCCAATGGATTAGGGCTTAATGATTATTCGATAAAAGATGTTTTTCTGTACCCCAATCCAACAAGTGATATAAGTACGGTTTCTTTTTATCAAAGTTTTGACACAGGCGTTCTGCGTATTTATTCTTTGCTAGGTCAGAAAATAAAAGAACAAATAATCACTAAATCTTCTCCAACTATTTCATTAAAAGCATTGCAGGCTGGAATCTATATTTATGAAATAGATTGTAATGGTAATGTGACTACTGGAAAATTAATCAAACAATAAAGCAATTTTTTTATATGAACAAAATTACAAGCCTTTTCAATATTAAATATCCTATTATTCAAGCAGGAATGATTTGGAACAGTGGTTATAAATTAGCAAGTGCAGTGAGTAATGCAGGAGGGTTGGGCTTGATAGGTGCCGGTTCTATGTATCCAGAAGTATTGAGAGAGCATATCCAAAAATGTAAAAAAGCAACAAACAAGCCATTTGGTGTCAATGTTCCTATGTTGTATCCAAATATTGAAGAAATAATGAAAATTATCGTTGACGAAGGGGTGAAAATTGTTTTTACATCGGCGGGAAATCCTAAAACTTGGACTCCATTTTTGAAAGAAAATGGAATAACAGTTGTCCATGTAGTGAGCAGTTCAGTTTTTGCTTTGAAGGCTCAAGATGCGGGAGTAGATGCTGTTGTAGCTGAGGGATTTGAAGCAGGTGGACACAATGGAAGGGAGGAAACAACAACCTTCACTTTGATTCCGATGGTAAAAGATAAAATTTCTATTCCGTTAATTGCTGCCGGAGGAATTGCTACAGGTCACGGAATGCTTGCTGCAATGATTCTTGGGGCAGACGGAGTCCAAATTGGGAGCAGATTTGCCGCTTCATTAGAGTCTTCTTCTCATGAAAATTTTAAGCGAACCATTATTGAAGTTCAAGAAGGAGGTACGCAGTTGACTCTGAAAGAATTGGCGCCAGTTCGTTTGATTAAAAATAAATTTTATCAAGACATACAGCAATTGTATGAAAAATGTCCTACTAAAGAAGAATTGGCCACTTTATTGGGGAGGGCAAGAGCCAAACGAGGTATGTTTGAAGGGGATTTGAATGAAGGTGAATTGGAAATTGGACAAATTGCAGGGCTGATAAAAGAAATATTGCCAGCAAAAGATATTGTAAATGATATGGTTGTCGAATTTGAGAAAGCAAAGTTGGAAGTAGTTTCATTTGGTTTTTAAAAGTGTTATATTTGTTTTCATACAAATTTTAAGATAATGAGTAAGTTAAAAACAGGTTTTCTATTACTGTTTCTTTTTTTTGGATTGAATCATGGATTTAGTCAAGCCTATAAATTCAAAACGACGGGTTTAAGTGTTTCTGTAAAAGAGGGAAATGGTAAATTTGGTGATTGGAGCGAATTAAAGCCAGTAAGTATAGTGGTTAATTTGGATACCAATAAAAATAGGATTGTGATTTATTCGGAAGCAATTCAGTTGTTTGAAATTATTGAATCTCTTCCTGCTGAAGAAAGCGCAACTGATCTTGTTTATCCATTTGTTTGTAAAGACAACAATGGAGAAGATTGTACCCTTTCGTTCATTACCAGAAAAAAGCAAGACAACAGGAAACAGTTGTATGTTAAATATGAAGACAGGGTATTAGCTTATAACATTGTCAATTTTGAATAAAAAAAGGATTGACTGTTTTTTTTTTAAGCCAATAAAATTTAAACTAACCATTACTTTCTAAGGTTTTTTTAATCCTGATTTGCATCGCATAATCATAAGGATCGAGAGGCGTAAATTGAATATTTTTGGGATTTACAAAAGATAAATAGGCTTTGATTTTTTCCTGAGTAAATCTTTGTGACCAAAACTGCTCTTTGGTGGCAGTAAAGCTATCGTTGGAATTCGTGATTATTTTCATTCCCATTTTTAGATAGGATTGCTCCTGTTTTTTTCGGGTGTTGTCATTGTCAATGTAGCAGGCACCAAGGATTATTTCTCCATTTGGATGCAACAAAGAATAGGCATTTGAAAAAATAGTCGTAAATTTTTCATTCTTGGATAAATCCAATCTTTTATGAGAATCGTTATACTCATTGAAAGGAAAATTATCGGGATAAAAATTGCCAGGAGTAAACCAAGTACAAATAATTAAATCGTATTTTTTTTGCAACTGGTATAAATTGACAGCATCGAGTAGGTGTACTTTTAGTTTGTCTTCAATATTCAGTTCTTTAGCTGTTGCTTGTGATAGTTTTATACATGCTTCGGCATTATCGGTACCTTCATAGTTTTCAATCATTTGCCACATTTCAGGTATGGCACTTAAGTGACGGGCTATTCTCGCGCTTCCTATCCCTATATCCAAAAGGGTAAGTGGACTTCCTTTTTTTAGATATATTTTGGAGATTGCTTTTTTGAGTTCCGTAAATTCGGCCCATTGGGCTTGTAATAAATCTTCTGAGAGATATTGGTCATCAAATGATTTTTGGACGGTATTTTCGTTGTCGTACATATTCATGATCAATAGTTTGGTACTCAAATTTAATATTATTTTTTGTTTTTTAGATTATGAAAATGAAAGTTCTTAATTTCTAAAAAAAGTTCTTCATGGCAGTGAGCGTGAGGGATAGAAATAAGCTACCGAAGTAGCATGGATAGCACGACAGCATTATGGAAAGAGGCCGAATACTCGCAAAGTAGTGTAGGCCTCTTTTCATAATGGGGTCACGCCCAGATGATTTTGATGATTTACTAATTTTTGATTATTAATGGGGTATTTTATTGGATTAGTTATTTTGATTTAGGCTTTTTTACAAGATAAAGTGTATTTTTGTTTACCATTAAAAATTTATTATGAGAAAAATTGTTTTGTTTTTAGTATGTGTTTTTTCTATTAGTAGTCAAGCACAACAGCGCCCTAAATTGGTTGTTGGAATCGTTGTAGATCAAATGAAAATGGAGTATTTGTATCGATATTCAGATGATTTTTCAGCTAAAGGTTTTAAAAGACTAATGGATAATGGATTTACTTTTTATAATATGAATTATAATTATGCGCCAACATTTACTGCTCCTGGGCATGCTTCTATCTACACGGGTACAACACCTGCTACGCATGGGATAATCGGAAATGATTGGTACATTCGTTCTGCTGGAAAAAATATGTATTGTACGGATGATGCCAGCGTTAAAACTCTTGTGGAGGGTACTGAAAAAGAAGGAGCAATGTCTCCAAAAAATCTTTTGAGTACTACAATTACTGATGAATTGAGAATGGCTACAAACTTTACAGGAAAAGTAATCGGTTTGAGTATTAAAGACCGTGGAGCTATTTTACCTGCTGGACATTTTGCGAATTGGGCATTTTGGTGTACTAAATCGGGAGTATTTATTTCAAGTAGCTTTTATGGTGAAAAAATGCCTGACTGGGTTACTCAATTCAACAGCGAAAAGAATTATATGAAATATATTGAAAAAGGGTGGAGTTTGTTGAAACCGATTGATACTTATAACGAAAGCTTGCCTGATAATAATCCATATGAAGGAAGGTTGGACAAAACTTTGCCTCCTATATTTCCTTATGATTTGAATAAAATTTATAAAGAATCTGGAATGGAAGTTTTAAAGACGACTCCATTTGGGAATGATTTTTTGGCTGAATTAGCGATGAGAGCAATTGATAAAGAAGAATTGGGAAAAGATAATATTACTGATTTCTTGACGGTAAGCTTTTCTTCAACCGATTATGTTGGACATACTTTTGGACCTAGATCAATGGAGGTTCAAGATACTTATTTGCGTTTAGATCTTACGATTTCAACATTTTTAGATTATTTGGATAAAACTGTCGGTAAGGATAATTACTTGGTTTTCTTGACTGCAGATCATGCTGTTGCCGAAAATCCGATTTATTTGAAAGATCATAAATACGATGTAACAAATATTTCTTCGAAAGAGATTTTTGCTTCGTTAAATAAATTTTCAACAGATACTTTTGGAGCTAATTTAGTATTGAGTTATTCTAATTTTAATGTTTTCTTAGATAGAGATGTTATTAAGCAAAAAGGATTGGAATTAGCTAAAGTGAAACAAAGTTTCAAAGACTTTTTAATGACTCAAGTTTATATTAAAAGAGTATATACTCAAGAAGATATTTTGGCGGGTTCTGCTCAAGATTATTATTTGAACTTTATTTTTAAAGGATACGATGTAAAGCAAAGTGGAGATCTTGTAGTTCTTGAAGGGGCGGGGTATTTGGAAAGCATTGAAACTGGAACCACACACGGAACTCCGAATAGTTATGATACCAATGTTCCTTTGCTTTTTTATGGATGGCAGGTTCCGAAAGGAGAATCAAATAAAAAGGAATACATAACAGAAATTGCTCCTACGCTTTCTAAAATGCTTAAAATTACTACTCCTAATGGTACAGAATCTGAAGTTTTAGAAGAATTGTTTATTAAAAAATAGACTTTTTTTTACAGTACTTAAAATCCCGTTCATCTTGATGAATGGGATTTTTTTTATCGTTTTTTTTATTATTAATGTTTTATTTTAAAAGAAACTGTTAAATTTGTATAGTTTTGTTTAATTAATATTTAATTATGAAGAAAATTATCAAAGGAATCTTATTATTACTTGTCATTGTGGTGATGACAATTTTATTGTATGTAAAACTGGCTTTGCCTAATGTAGGGAAGATTGAATATCTTAGTATTAAGCCAACTGCAAGCCGATTGGAACGCGGAAAGTATTTGGCCACCCATGTTTGTGTTTGTGTTGATTGTCATTCCACACGAAATTGGAATGAGTTTTCCGGACCAGTAATAAAAGGGACTTTGGGTAAAGGAGGAGAAGTTTTCGATCAAAGATTTGGCTTTCCAGGTAGTTTTTATTCTAAAAATATTACACCTTCCGGTATAGGTGATTGGACTGATGCAGAGGTTTTAAGGGCAATTTCCAGTGGTGTTTCTAAAAATGGTAAAGCATTGTTTCCAATAATGCCGCATCCTCATTTTGGACAAATGGATAGAGAAGATTTGGAGTCTATCATTGTTTATTTAAGAACACTGAAGCCTATAAAAAATATAGTTCCGGAATCTGAACCTGATTTTCCTATGAATTTTATAATTAACACTCTTCCGAAGAAACCTCATTTTTCTAAAAAGCCAAACGAAAGTGATGTAGTTGCTTATGGTGGTTATTTGTTTAATGCTGCTTCATGCTCGGTTTGTCATTCAAAACAGGAAAAAGGAGCGCCAATTGAAGGTATGGAATTGGCTGGTGGTTTTGAGTTTCCTATGGTGACCGGAGGTATTGCACGTTCGGCCAATATTACTCAAGATAAAGCTACTGGCATTGGTAAATGGACAGAGACTGATTTTGTTAAACGTTTTAAATTCTATACAGACAGTACTTATGTTTCCAATAAAATTTCAAAAGGTTTTTTTAATACTGTTATGCCTTGGACAATGTATGGTGGGATGAAAGAACAGGATTTAAAAGCAATTTACGCCTATTTAAAAACGATCAAGCCGATACACAATAGTGTTGAGAAGTTTACTAATCCTTAGGGATGTGTTTTAAAAAAAGAAACCCGTCTAGTCCTAAAAAGACGAGACGGGTTTTTTTGTATTAAACTGTTGCGGCTGCAGTTACGGGCAACGGAATTTGATTTTGAAGTAAGTCTTCAAATTTTTCGTGAGCTCGGATTAAATACCCTTGTCCATTCATCCATAAAACCTCTGCTGGTTTGTATCTTGAATTATAATTAGAAGACATTGAGAAGCAATAAGCTCCAGCATTGCGGAAAGATAAAATATCTCCTTCTTTAATTTCTGAAATTCTTCTGTTGGTTGCAAATGTATCTGTTTCACAAATGTATCCTACAACTGAATAAAATCGTTCTTTCCCTTTTGGATTAGAGATGTTTTCTATGAAATGTTGCGAACCATAAAGCATTGGTCGAATCAAGTGATTGAAACCACTGTCAATACCTGCAAATACAGTAGAAGTTGTTTGTTTAACCACGTTTACTTTAGCCAAAAAGAATCCAGCTTCACTTACTAAAAATTTACCTGGTTCGAAAATTAAAGTCAAATCTTTTCCGTACTCAACACAGAAAGCATTGAATCTTTTTGATAATTTTTTACCTAATTCATCTATGTCAGTAGCAATATCATCTTTTTTGTAAGGAACTTTGAAGCCACTTCCAAAATCTAAAAATTCTAAGTTTTTGAAGTTTTTGGCGGCATCAAATAAGATTTCTGCAGCATATAAAAATACTTCAATGTCTAATATGTCTGAACCTGTATGCATGTGAATACCTACAATGTTCATATTTGTATTCTCAACAATGCGAACTAAATGTGGCAATTGATGCACAGAAATACCAAATTTACTGTCGATATGTCCAACCGAAATATTAGCATTTCCACCCGCCATTACGTGTGGATTAATACGAATACAAACTGGAACGTGTGGATGTTTTGCTCCAAATTGCTCCAATATAGATAAGTTATCAATATTGATTTGAACTCCCAATGCATGTACTTCTTCAATTTCTTCTAAAGAAACGCCATTTGGAGTGTAAAATATTTTTTCTGGTGCATAACCAGCATGTAAACCTAACAGTACTTCTTGAATAGAAACAGTGTCCAGTCCAGATCCCATATCCCTCAATAATTGGAGAATAGCGACATTAGACAATGCTTTCATTGCATAGTTGATGCGTAAATTAGGAACTTTAGAAAAAGCCTTCGTTAATCGATTATACTGGGATTGTATTTTTTCGGCATCATACACATAAAGTGGACTTCCAAATTGTTCTGCTAAGTGTAGTAAATCGTTTGCTTGCATCTTGCTTATTATTTTTTTGACAAATTTATTATTCTTTGGTATTACGACCAAACAATTTGAGGTTATTTAACAAATTATAACAAATTGTTTAAATTGCAACAAATAGTTCTTGTTTGTGGTTTTTTTTAACTTTAGTTTAAAATCCTTGACTTGTTTTAAAAATTTATTGAGTGTGTCTTTGTGATGATAAAAAAATATTTCGTTAACAGTTACTTTGTTTAATAATTAAATTTTTAACGAAGTTTGAATTCTGGTCAGTTCAAAAAACAAATCCCTTGATAAAAATGATATCAAGGGATTTTAATTTTTTATTTCAAATATTATAAAGCTGGTAAATCACCATTTCCTTTTGTTGGCAAATTGGTGAAACCCATTAAATATAAATCAACTTCTCTAGCGGCTTCACGACCTTCAGAGATGGCCCATACAATTAGAGATTGACCTCTTCTCATATCACCAGCTGTGAAAATATGTGGCACATTAGTTCGATAGTTAGTTGCTTTATAATTAGTTCTAATGTCAACTTCTATTCCTAATTGCTCAGCTAATGTCTTTTCTGGACCTGTAAATCCAAGAGCTAAAAGAGCTAAATCACAAGGCCAAATTTTTTCGGAACCTTCTTTTTCAATTAGTTCGGGTCTTTGTCCTGGAGTTATTTTCCATTGTACTTCAACAGTTTTCAATCCAATCAATTCTCCTTTTTCGTTGGCAAGGAATTCTTTGGTATTGATCAACCAGTTTCTGTCGCAACCTTCTTCATGTGATGAAGATGTTTTTAATTGCAACGGCCAAAATGGCCATGGTGTGGTTTCACTTCTTCCTACTGGAGGTTTTGGCATAATTTCAAAATTAGTCACTGATTTTGCACCGTGTCTGTTTGAAGTTCCCACACAATCCGATCCTGTGTCTCCACCACCAATAACGATTACATCTTTTCCGGTTGCCAATACTTGATCTTCAATTTTTTCTCCGTACAATACTTTTGTTTGTTGAGTCAAGAAATCCATAGCTTGGACAACACCTTTGCTATCGGCACCTTTAGTAGGTAATCCTCTTTTCTCGGTAGCGCCACCACATAAAACGATAGAATCAAAAGCTTCTAATTCTTCAACACTAAAGTTAACCCCAACGTTTACATTTGTTTTGAAAACAATTCCTTCAGCTTCCAATACTTTTACACGTCTGTCGATAATTCCTTTTTCCAATTTGAAATTTGGAATTCCGTAACGTAATAAACCGCCTATTGCATTGTCTCTTTCAAAAACGGTGACAGTATGACCTGCACGATTAAGTTGTTGTGCTGCCGCTAATCCAGCAGGGCCAGATCCAACAACAGCAACAGTTTTTCCTGTTCTTTTTTCTGGTGTTTGTGGTTTAATCCAACCTTCGGCAAAACCTCTTTCGATTATATTTTTTTCAATATTTTCGATAGCAACAGGTTCGCTGATAATTCCTAATACGCATGATTTCTCACATGGAGCAGGGCATAAACGACCTGTAAATTCAGGGAAGTTATTTGTAGATTGTAAAATCTGCAATGCGCTTTCCCATTCTTCCTGGTGCACCATGTCATTAAAATCAGGAATTAAATTCCCTAATGGGCAACCACTATGACAAAAAGGGATTCCACAATCCATACATCTGGAACCTTGTTCTTTGATTTTTTCTTTTGATAATGGAATTGTAAACTCATTATAATTTGTAACTCTTTCTAGAACAGCAACGTTACTTTCGTCGGCTCTATTATATTCTTTAAATCCACCTATTTTCCCCATGACTATTGTGCTATTAATTCTTCAATTTGCTTTTCTTCTGCCAGTCTTTGTAATGCTTTTTTGTAATCTGTTGGCATTACTTTAATGAAATGTTTGCTTTCATTTTCCCAATCTCCTAAAAGGCGTTTTGCTAAAGGGCTATTGGTATACATCGAATGATTTTTGATTAAGCGTTTCAATTTAGCTAAATCTTCTTCTTCTAATGTTTCTAAGGCAACCATTTCCATATTGCACAATCCATCTTCAAATTTCTTTTTGGCATCATACACATAAGCAACACCACCGCTCATACCAGCTGCGAAGTTTCTACCTGTTTTTCCAAGAACAACTACTGTTCCTCCAGTCATGTATTCACAACCGTGGTCTCCAATTCCTTCAACAACAGCTGTCGCTCCAGAATTTCTAACAGCAAAACGTTCCCCGGCCATACCATTAATGTAGGCTTCTCCAGTAATTGCACCATAAAGAGCCACGTTACCAATGATAATGTTGTCTTCAGGCTTGAATGTAGCAGTAGGAGGGACTTTTATAATTAATTTTCCTCCAGAAAGTCCTTTTCCTAAATAGTCATTACAGTTTCCGTGAATTTTGAATGACAACCCATTAGTTGCAAACGCTCCAAAACTTTGTCCTGCAGAACCTGTAAAGTCAACAAGAATTGTATCTTCCGGTAATCCTTGAGCTCCGTATATTTTTGAAATCTCATTACTCAAAATTGCACCAACTGAACGGTCTGTGTTTTTGATGTCAAAAGTAACTCTGGTTCTTTCTTTTCTATAAATAGATGGAATAGCAGCTTTAATGATATCAAAGTCAAGCACGTTTTCTAATGCGTGGTCTTGAGTTGAAGTATTATGGTTTGGAACTGTTTTTGCTTTTTCTGGTTTATAAAGAATGGTAGATAAATCCAATCCATTTGCTTTATAATGTTTAATAGCTTTATTAACATTCAATTTTTGTGATTGTCCAACCATTTCTTTCAATGTTCTAAAACCAAGTTGAGCCATGATTTCTCTTAACTCTTCAGCAATAAAGTACATGAAGTTAATAACGTGTTCTGGTGTTCCTTTGAAATTTTTTCTCAATTCTGGATCTTGTGTTGCAATACCTACAGGGCAAGTATTCAAGTGACAAGCTCTCATCATGATACAACCAGAAGCAACAAGAGGAGCAGTTGCAAATCCAAATTCTTCAGCTCCAAGCAAGGCAGCAATAGCTACGTCACGACCTGTCTTCAATTGACCGTCACATTCTAAAACCACACGACTTCTTAAGTCATTCAAGATTAAAGTTTGTTGCGCTTCGGCAAGACCAAGTTCCCAAGGAATACCTGTGTGTTGTAATGATGTCAATGGTGCAGCACCAGTTCCTCCGTCATATCCTGAAATCAAGATAACATCAGCTTTAGCTTTAGCAACACCCGCTGCAATTGTTCCAACCCCAACTTCAGCAACCAACTTAACGTTTACTCTCGCTTCACGATTGGCATTTTTTAAATCAAATATCAATTGAGATAAATCTTCAATAGAATAAATATCATGATGTGGAGGAGGAGAAATAAGACCTACATAAGGAGTAGAGTTTCTTGTTTCGGCAATCCAAGGCACTACTTTTTCACCTGGTAATTGTCCACCTTCTCCAGGTTTTGCTCCTTGAGCCATTTTTATTTGAATCTCTTGAGCATTTGTCAAATAATTGATCGAAACTCCAAACCTTCCAGAAGCAACTTGCTTGATGGCACTGTTTTTAGAGTCTCCATTCATTTCTTTTTGGAAACGTGTTGCATTTTCTCCACCTTCACCTGAATTACTTTTTCCACCAATTCTGTTCATGGCAATCGCTAGATTCTCATGAGCTTCTTGGCTAATGGATCCGTAAGACATAGCACCTGTTTTGAATTTTTTCACAATTTCAGTCCATGGTTCTACTTCATCAATAGAAATTGGATCAAGATTGTTAAATTCGAACAAACCTCTTATGGTCATCAAGTTTTCACTTTGATCATTAACCATTTTGGAATATTCTTTATAGCTTTCTGGACTATTCAATCTAACAGCTTGTTGTAATTTTGAAATTGTAGTTGGATTGAACATGTGTTTTTCACCGTTTCTTCTCCATCTGTAAATACCTCCTATTTCTAATGGCAACAGGTTAGCAATTTCTGATTTTGGAAATGCATTTTGGTATCTTTTTTTAACTTCTTTTTCAATTTCCATTAGTCCAATACCTTCAATTCTAGAAGGAGTATAAGGGAAATATTTAGAAGTGAATGTTTTGTTTAAACCTAAAATTTCAAAAATCTGTGCAGCTCTATAAGAATGTAAAGTAGAGATACCAATTTTATTCATGATTTTTAGAATCCCTTTTGCAATCGCTTTATTAAAGTTTGTAATTGCATAATCAGCTTTTACGCCTGTAATAAATCCTTCGTTTACTTGGTTATGAATAATTTCATTTACCATATAAGGATTGATTGCACTAGCACCGTATCCAAATAATAAGGCAAAATGATGTGGTTCGCGTGGTTCAGCAGATTCGATTATAATACCAAATTTAGAACGAACTTTTAGAATGTTCAAAGAGTGGTGAATATAAGATGTCGCCAATAGCATTGGGATTGGTGCCAATTCTTTGCTTACGCCTCTATCTGAAAGAATAACAATATTGCATCCTTCAGAAACCGCTTTGAAAGTAGCTTGTACACATTTCTCTAAAGCACGCTCCATACCATTTACACCTTTTTCTATTTTATATAAAGTAGAAATGGTAACTGATTTGAAATCAGAATGGTCAATGCTTCTTATTTTGTCCAAATCCTCATTTGATATTACAGGATTTTGAATTTTAATTTTTTTACAGTGAACATCTGTAATGTCAAAGATGTTGTAATCTCCCCCAATTGCCAAACTAGTGTCAGTGATTATTTCTTCACGAATACCATCCAATGGAGGATTGGTTACTTGTGCAAATAATTGTTTGAAATAGTTGTACAATAATTGAGGTTGATCTGATAATACCGCAAGAGGAGTATCGTTACCCATAGAACTCAATGCTTCATTACCTTGAGCGCCCATTGGATTGATGATGGTTTTTAAATCCTCAATTGTGTAACCAAAAAGACGTTGTCTTGTTTCAAAATCTATTTTTTCAGTTGGAATTGGATTGTTCGTATAAGGAATTTTAGCCAATTGCAATAAATTTTTATCTAACCATTCTCTATAAGGACGTTTAGTAACTACTGAATGTTTGATTTCTTCGTCTTCAATAATACGACCTTCGTTCATGTCAACCAAGAACATTTTCCCTGGTTCCAATCTTCCGTGTTGTACTACATCTTCAGGTTTTATATCAAGAACACCAATTTCTGATGACATGATTACAAATCCGCTTTTGGTTAATGTATAACGAGAAGGGCGTAATCCATTTCTATCCAATAATGCTCCAATTACGTTTCCATCTGTAAATGGTATAGACGCAGGACCATCCCATGGCTCCATGATGCAAGCATTGTATTCGTAGAATGCTTTCTTTTCATCAGACATGGTTTTGTGTTTTTCCCATGCTTCAGGAACGACCATCATCATAACTTCTGGTAAAGAACGTCCAGTCATTAATAATAACTCAACAACCATATCCATAGAAGCTGAATCTGATTTTCCTTCTAAAATGATTGGGAATAATTTTTTTAGATCTTCTCCAAAAACATCACTTTTCATCAATTCTTCACGAGCACGCATTCTGCTTACGTTTCCTCTCAAAGTATTGATTTCTCCATTGTGACACATGTATCTGAATGGTTGCGCCAAATCCCAAGAAGGGAAAGTGTTTGTAGAGAAACGTTGGTGAACCAAAGCTAAACGGGTCACTAAGTCGCTATCTAATAAGTCAGTGTAGTATCTGCTGATGTCTTCCGGCATCAATAGACCTTTATATATAATAGTAGTAGTAGAACAACTTGAAAAGTAAAACATATGACTTTCCGAAGTTCTTGAACTGCGAATTGTATGTTCAGCAATTTTTCTGGCCAAGAATAATTTGGCGTTGAATTGTTGTTCTGTAATATCTAAACCGTTTTTACCAACAAATACTTGTTTAACGGTTGGTTCTTTTTCTGCGGCAATTTGTCCTAAATTAGAAACATCAACAGGAACATCTCTCCATCCTAATATAGATAGATTTTGATCTTTTATAGCGTCTTCAAAAGTGGTTTTGCAAAATGCCACTTGGTTTGGACTTTTAGGCATAAAAACCATTCCTACAGCATACTCTCTAACTTCTGGGATTTCAAAATCACAAACTTTCTTAAAGAATGCATGTGGGATATCAAATAAGATTCCAGCACCATCTCCAGTTCTTCCATCAGAGCTTACTGCTCCACGATGTTCTAACTTTATAAGGATATCTAGAGCTTTATGAATAATGTCATTAGACTTAATTCCGTTCAAATTACATATAAATCCTGCGCCACAGTTGTCGTGTTCAAATTCGGGTAAATAAAGGCCTTGTTCTTTAACTCTCATGCTTGATATTTTTTTTTACAAAATTAAAGATTTCATAACATATAACTAGTGAATACAGAGTTTTGGTTCTATTTTTGCTATAAAATTAAAAAAGGTATGAATATTTGATAATAATGCTGAATTTTCCTTTCTGAATTGACATATCTTCAAAAAATATTTTTTTAAATTTTAAAAACCCTTGATTTTTGTAATAAATATAGGATTATACTTTTTGTGGATAATTATTTTAACAAAAATGCTGAGAATTTTTAAATTTTTCCCACTATAACGTTTGAGATGAAAGATTGGCTGTTTTTTACTTTTATATGTTATTATAATTAAAAAAAATTTCAATTAAATTAAATTTTGCTATTTTTGTGCCACTTTTATTCTGAAATAGATTCAGAATCCAGACAAATTCTATATTATGAACATACACGAATATCAAGGAAAAGAAATTTTAGCTAGCTATGGAGTTCGCATTCAACGCGGAATTGTAGCCAATAGTCCAGTAGAAGCTGTAGCTGCTGCAAAACAATTAACTGCCGAAACAGGTACAAGTTGGTATGTTGTAAAAGCCCAAATACACGCAGGTGGTCGTGGAAAAGGTGGTGGAGTAAAGCTTGCCAAAGGAATTGACAAAGTAGAAGAAATTGCAAGCGAAATTATCGGAATGCAATTAATTACACCACAAACTTCAGCTGAAGGTAAAAAAGTACACAAAGTTTTAATCGCTGAGGATGTTTATTATCCAGGTGAAAGTGAAACTTCTGAGTTTTATGTTTCTGTTCTTTTGAATAGAGGTACAGGACGTAATATGATTATGTATTCTACTGAAGGTGGAATGGATATTGAAGAAGTGGCAGAACATACT
>NZ_DASTTN010000498.1:0-11957 GCF_035760125.1 Flavobacterium sp. | reverse complement strand
GGTCTTACACATACCTATTTATCTGATGTTCAGATTGAAGTAGTAAGTCCAAAAGGCACTACTGTGAAGTTGTTTGATAGATCTTGTGGTGCGAGTGATAATAGTTTGATTTTGATTTATGATGATTTGGGTGGCGTTTTGAATTGTGGCTCAACGATCAGTCAAACGGTTGCCCCAGCGGGAATTTTAGCTGCTTTTAATGGTGAAAATCCGGGAGGAACATGGAAATTAAGATTTATTGATGTAGGCGGAGGTGATACAGGGACAATTGATTCGGCATCTATACAAATTTGTTCAAGCACTTATGCTACTCTGGCAACGCCAAGTTTTGAAATTAATGATTTTGTTTTGTATCCAAATCCGAATAAAGGGGATTTTAATATTCGTTTTTCAAGTTCCAATACAACGAACGTTCAGGTTTTTGTAACCGATATGTTGGGTAGAAAAATATATCAGAAGGATTTTGAAAATACTGGAGATTTTAACCAAAATATTCAATTGAAGAATGCAGCAGCGGGAACTTATATAGTTACTGTTGTAGATGGAGATAGAAAAGGTGTTTCTAAGATTATAGTGGAATAGATTTTTTAGACTTATAAGGTAAAAAGGGAGACATTTGAATGTCTCCCTTTTTATTTTTACTTATTTTCCGTTGAATGTGGTCATGGTGCTTTCAAGTCCTGCCGTTCCGAAAGATTTAATGATTTCGGAAGCGAGTTCCAGTCTTTCAGGAAGTTTAGCTTTTTCGTTGTCATCCCAATCTCCCAATACATAATCTACTTGTTGTCCTTTTTTGAATTCGTCGCTGATACCAAATCTAAAGCGGGTGTATTCTTGTGTGTTCAGAACGAGATTGATATTTTTGAGTCCGTTGTGGCCTCCATCGCTGCCTTTTTTACGGATGCGAATGGTTCCGAACGAAAGATTTAAATCATCGGTAATGACAAAGATGTTTTCTAGCGGAATATTTTCTTTGTCCATCCAATATTTTACAGCTTTCCCACTCAAATTCATATATGTGTTGGGTTTTAGAAGTAAAAAGGTTCTTCCTTTAAATTTGTATTCGGCGAGTGCTCCCAGTTTTACGGTTTCGAATGAAAGTCCTTCTTTCTTAGCTAGGAAATCTACGATTTTGAAACCAATGTTGTGTCGGGTGTTTACGTATTCGGAGCCAATGTTGCCAAGGCCAACGATTAAAAATTTCTTCATATTATCTATGTTCTCTTCTGTTTTTGGTGATGAAAACAGGTTTTGCATCCATTTTATCATGCTGCAAAAATAGTGTAAAAAGAATAAAGAGGAAAGGACCAAGAGAAGTTTGATTATTTGTTACCAAAAGTGTACTATGTCTCTCTTTTAGCCCCGATGGGAGGGAAAATCCTTTTATTTTTTTAATAAAAGATTTGGAAGGACAGCGGGAATCTGGCTTCCTAAAATGCCTAATATTTCGCTTCGACTCAAAAAAAAAGCACCAGTTGTGAAACTGATGCTTTTGATATAGATTGAAAAAGTATTATTTTTTCTTTTTTGCAGGAGCTTTTGCTGCTTTTGCTGCTTCTTGAGCTGCTTTCATAGCCGCACGAGAGATCTTCACTTGACAAATTACTGTATTGTCTGGGTGCATGATTTTGAAGTTTGGTGTTGGCACTTTAGTAACATATAATTTGTTACCCATGTCAAGAGGTGTAATGTCAGCTTCAACGAAATCTGGAAGATTTTTTGGTAAAGCTCTTACTTTTAATTTACGGTTGTTCAAACGTAAATCTCCACCTGCCATAACTCCTTTTGAGTTACCAACGATTTTTACTGGAACTTCCATAGTGATTTCTTTGTCATCGTGGATTTGAAAGAAGTCAATGTGTAAAATTTTGTCAGATACCGGGTGAACCTGAATATCTTGTAAAACTGCGTTGAAGGTTTTTCCATTTCCAAGTTCAATCACAACTGTGTGCGCGTTTGGAGTGTAAACCAAGTTCTTGAAAGCTATAACTTCCGCTGAAAAATGAACTGCTTGACTTCCTCCGTATAATACGCAAGGAACCAATCCAGCATTACGTAAGGCTTTAGTAGCTACTTTGCCCACGCTTTCTCTTTCTGATCCTTTAATTGTAATCGATTTCATTGTAAATATTTATATAGTTATTAATTAAACTCTTATTATAGTTGCTTTTTGTTTTTGGTGTAACGAATTACATTAAAAACTTCCCGCTAATGGAATTGTTGTGGTGTACCATATGCATTACTTCAGCAAAAAGAGGTGCACAACTCACTACTCTTATTTTGTTGGATTGTTTTTTCAACGGAATAGAATCGGTTACGATTAGTTCCAACAATTTTGAATTTTCTATTTTTTCGTAAGCACCACCAGATAATATGGCGTGTGTACAAATGGCTCTAACGCTTAAGGCTCCTTTTTCGATCATTAAATCGGCGGCTTTCGCCAAAGTTCCTCCCGTGTCAATCATGTCATCCACTAAGATTACATTTTTGCCTTTTACTTCTCCGATAAGCTCCATTGTTTCGATAACGTTGGCAGCTTTTCTTTGCTTGTAACAGATTACTACTTCAGAATTTAAGAATTTAGAATAGGCGTAAGCTCTTTTCGATCCTCCCATATCTGGTGAAGCAATCATTAAATTGTCTAGACCTAAACTTTCTACGTATGGTAAAAAGATTGTGGATGCAAAAAGGTGATCTACCGGTTTCTCGAAGAATCCTTGTATTTGATCAGCATGCAAATCCATGGTCATTATTCTTGTTGCTCCTGCAGCATCTAGTAAATTAGCTACTAGTTTGGCTCCAATCGGCACTCTTGGTTTGTCTTTTCTGTCTTGTCTTGCCCAACCGAAGTAAGGTATAACAGCTGTAATGTGTCTTGCTGATGCGCGTTTTGCAGCGTCAATCATCAACAATAATTCCATTAAATTATCGGCAGTTGGAAAAGTTGAACAAACGATAAAAACACGTAACCCTCTGATTGATTCTTCATAAGAAGGTTGAAACTCACCATCACTATAAGTAGACATGGTAACTTTTCCCATTGGGATTCCGTATTCCTTTGCAATTTTCTCTGCAAGATATTCACTTTTTGAACAAGCAAAAATTTTAGCTTCTGGTTCTAGGTGTGACATTTAATTTGTTGTTTTGTAGTTAGTTGTGAATTCCTTTTTTTAGGAGGTGCAAATTTAGAAAATAAAATCAACTCTGAAAGGAAAAATTTAAGTATTTTTATTAGAATGTTTAAAAATATTTTTTACATTTGCACCGTGTTAAAGGAAAAGATAATTGTTAATATTAATTGTCTCTTTATTGCGTTTGGGATGATTGTTTATTATTCCATGTCTAGCTAAGCCCGGATGGCGGAATTGGTAGACGCGCTGGTCTCAAACACCTGTGGGAAACCGTGCCGGTTCGACTCCGGCTCCGGGTACAAAAACCTCTTCGAAAGAAGGGGTTTTTTTGGTTTTAGATGGTTAAATTCGACTTTTTTTGACCTTTTTTGTTATAGCTATTGTATTAAATGACTGGTCATGCAGTAGATAAAAAAAATATTTTTTGATTTATGATTTTCAAGAATCTAAAGAGAAGTTAGTTTTCGGTTCCTGAATTATTGTTAATTTTTGGATATTATTCCTGGTTTTTCGGTCTAATGAATTTGCTATATGGAATGCTGTAGAATTAATTTATTAAACCGAGTAGAGTTTTAAAGTAATTTTTTTTATAATTTTTTGAGTTTAATGGTTTAGTTTAGTCCTCTTAATTTATGTTCTTTTTCTAGTGTATAGTGTTTATTGCACAAACCAATACTGCTCCAATTGGTTTCTTTTCCACATATTGTGCATTTTCCTGAATATACATAGTCTCTTTTAGATGAACAACCCATTATTGCAAATAATAGTATGATACCTAATATTAATTTTTTCATAGTTTACTTTTTTGAAGCCGCAAAAATATGTTAATAAAAGATAAAAAAATAGATTAATTACAGTGGATTTTATCTTTATTTGAAGATGTAGTTTTATTACTACCGTAAAGATGAGTATGTTGTAAATATTCTTATTTTTTGATTTGTTAAATGCTTAGTTATTGTTTTTTTTGTTAACAAAATAGGTAGTTGGGTTTGTGTCTTGCTTCGATGAAATTCTCAAAATTTTGATTTCAATATCAAATTTTATTGTTAGAGTTTTCTTTTCTAAATTCGTTTTTTTTTTTTTTGAAAATTATAAGTATTTTACAATCAATGTCATATTTTTTTGTGTATTATTATTTATAATGTTTTTTTTGTTGTAAACTTGTAAGTGTAAAATAAACACTTATAATTATGAAGAAAATATGCACTATCATTTTATTGGCTTTTTCACTAACTTCATTTGCTGAAAACCTCGCTAATTATTCGTTTGTCAATGCTGACAAAACGATAAAAGTTGAATTCAATTTGAGTACGAAGAAAACACCCTATTATAAAGTTTTCTTTAAAAATAAATTGGTTATCAATAATTCAGAGCTTGGAATTGTTCGGGAAGATGGTAATTTTTATACAGATATGAAGATTGTTAAAGTGTCCGAAGCGAAAGCTGTTCAGTCTTCTTATAGTATGCTTCAGGGGAAGAGAAAAAACATCAACTATGCTGCCAATCAATATACAGTGACTTTACAAAACAGTGTCGGAGAGGATATGGAAATCATTTTTCAGATTTCATATGATGGAGTTGCTTTGCGCTATCATTTTCCTAAAACGTCCAATGACATTAAAAAAATAACCGAAGAGAAAACCACTTATAATTTTGATGCTACCACAAAAGCGTGGCTACAACCGATGTCCAAAGCTAAAACGGGTTGGAAAGAAACCAATCCGTCCTATGAAGAACATTATTCTATGGGAGTCCCTGTAAATACGAAGCCAGCCATTGGAGAAGGTTGGGTGTATCCTGCTCTGTTCAATGCCAATGATGCTTGGATTTTGATTACCGAAACAGGATTGCAAGACAATTACTGCGGAAGCCGATTGGTTTATAATGATGCCTCAAAAGCATTGCAGGTTACTTTTCCGCAAAAGGAGGAGATTTTTCCAAACGGCGCTCTTAATCCAGAATCGCAACTGCCATGGTATACGCCTTGGCGAATTATAACTATAGGCTCTTTAAAAACAATTACAGAAAGTACGCTTGGAACCGATTTAGCTGATCCTGCCATTCCTATGGATGCATCTTTTGTTAAAAGTGGATTGTCTTCCTGGAGTTGGGTTTTACTGAAAGACGATTCGGTTAATTTCGAAACTACCTTGCAGTTTATTGATTATGCTTCTAGTATGAATTGGCCGTATTGCTTGATTGATGCTGATTGGGATACTCGAATTGGTGATGCTAAAATGAAAGAGTTGGTGGCTTATGCCAAAGGAAAAAACGTTAAACTACTGGTTTGGTACAATTCATCAGGACCTTGGAATAGTACAGAATATCATCCGAAAGGGAAATTGTTGACACATACAGATAGAGATAAAGAATTTTCAAGATTAAACGAACTGGGAATTGCTGGAGTCAAAGTCGATTTTTTTGGAGGTGATGGTCAGTCGATGATTGCTTATTATCATGCAATGCTGAAAGATGCAGCGGCGCGTCAATTGTTAATCAATTTTCACGGAGCAACTTTGCCCAGAGGTTTGCAACGAACCTATCCTAATTTACTAACTACTGAGGCGGTAAAAGGATACGAGTACATTACCTTTTTTCAAGATATTGCGGATTTGGCTCCAAGCCACTGCTCGATGCTTCCGTTTGCTAGAAATGTTTTTGATCCAATGGATTTTACTCCAATGGTGTTGGATTCGATTCCAAATATCAAACGCAAAACGACACCTGCTTTTGAGTTGGCTTTGCCTGTTTTGTTTTTGTCTGGAATTCAGCACATTGCTGAAATTCCTGTAGGCATGGCTAAAATGCCGAAATATGTTGTGGATTATCTAAAAGACATTCCGACCAATTGGGATGATTCGAAATTTATAGATGGTTACCCAGGCAAGTATATCGTTATGGCCAGAAAAAAAGATAATGTTTGGCATATCGTAGGTATTAATGGAGAAAATAAAGCCAAAGTAATAGAAATTGATTTATCGTTTGTAATCAATGATTCTGGTTATGTTATTTTTGAAAATGAGAAGGGTTTTCAACAGCAGATGATTGCAAAATCTAAAAACAAAAAACTTAAAGTGGTAATGAAATCTAGTGGAGGTTTTGTGGTGAAGATGTAGCGTAAAGGAAAATTTGAGTTTAGTTAATTCAGGAATGCCAGTACGGCAAAATAGTGCACGCATTATTTTGTCGTACTGGCATTCCTGCTTGTTTTAACAGTTCAATCTAGTTTTCTTTTTTATACCCTTGTGCTTTGTTGGATTCTTAGGTTTTTCAAATTGAAAAACAAAGAGTTAGTTTATAGTCTGACTATTTAGTTGTGAAATTATTCTGTATTTTATTAAAGTGTTGAATTGGTTTTTTGACATAAATAAGGTGGTGATAAAAAAATCGACCAAACATATTTTTTAATCGATTAAAGTGCAAATTATTAAGAAAAAGTAGCGGTAAGCTACTAATTTATGAACATTTATGAAGACTACATCGTTGTAGTTTTATTGCGAAAAAAAAGTCATTGTTGCAAAGTAAATAAAGGTTTACTTTTAAAGCCTTGGAAGTTATCAAATCGTTATTTTTTTAACAATAAATCTAGGTTGATGAAAATAAAACTACGTTTAATTTTACTAATTGTTATTATTTTAAGCAATAAAATAATTGCTGCAAATCTTGAGAATTTAACATTATTAGTTAAAAACAAAGAAGAAGTAGTGCTTCTAAAAAGCACTAAAAATAAAACACAAGCCGATAAAATTTCCCGTAAAAAGCGCGACATTTTAGCAGTGGTTACTCCGCCTACAACTGTTGCGGGAAGTTCTTGTGGTCCTGGTATCATTAATCTTTCGGCTACAGGAGCTAGTGGGGATATTATAGAATGGTATGCAAGTCAAACCAGTTCAACGGTTTTGGCTACTGGAAATATTTATAGTCCCACAGTATCAGTTACAACTACTTTTTATGTGTCTGCTAGATCAGGTCTAGGGACCAGTACACGCGTTCCTGTGGTGGCATCGGTATATAATATTCCACCAGCAGTTTCTTTGTCATCAAATCCAGCAAATAATACTTTGAATCCTTTGTGTTTAGGGACCTCAATAACATTTACTGCTAACGGTGGTGCCGATTTATTTGAATTTTCGGTTGATGGTGTTGTCAAACAAGCAATGTCAAGCAGCAGAGTTTATACTACAAATTCTTTAACCAATGGGCAAATAGTAAGTGTTCGATCTCGATATGCAGTGACATTGGATGGATCTCTTACAGAAAATGCATGGGGAACAGGTCCTTTAGAGGATAATGTTCTTTCAGCAACATTATCTGGACTAGCTGCAAATGGATATATAAATGCTTTAAAAATAAGTCCAACAGAAGATAAATTGGTTTTTGGTATTGCTGGTAAAGCTATAAATTACAGAAGAATTATGATTTTTCTGGATACCAAGGCAGGAGGATTTAATGTTTCCAATTATGGAGATGAAAATGGATCGCTTCCAGATGTAAGGGCTTTTAATTATTTTAACAATAACCCAAGTACTTTTGATTCTTATTTTACTGCTGATTACTGTATTGCTATTGCCACAGATGCTGGTGAAACAAATTATTATGCCGATGTAATTGAATTGAAAACAGGGAATTCTACGAAAACCTATTTGGGTACAGCCGCTACAGGATCTCCAACTGCTGTGATGGGAGTCAATAAAAACAATACAGGAATTTCTGATTATAATTTGGGATTCGAAGTTGAGGTTTCTAAAGCATTAGTTGGATATACCGGTGGGGATGTTAAGTTTTTTGCCTTTACAATGCAGGACAACACTTCGTCCAATTATAATGTGACCAACTCATTTTTGAGTCCGGCTACAAGGACGAGTGATTATGGGAGTGGAGCCATTGATTATAATTTGGAATCACCAAATCCAGTTATTGTGGCAGGAGCGGCTTTGACTCCTTGTTATTCTACCGATAGTATGTCTATGAATTTTGTGGCTAATCCAACTGTTGCCACAGTAGGAGGAAATCAATCTAGATGTTCTTTAACTAGTGCGGTTCTTGGGGGAAATACACCATCAATAGGAGTGGGAGTTTGGTCTAAAAAATCGGGACCAGGGACGGTTACTTTTAGTGATAGTTCACTTGGAAATGCTATTGCTACTGTTAGTGCTGCCGGAACCTATGTTTTTACATGGACAATCTCTAATGGTCAATGCTCTGTTTCATCTGCTGATATTACTGTCGTTTATAACGTTACGGATGCTCCAACAGGTTTGTCTAATCAAAATTTTTGTAAACTGAATAACCCAAAAGTGTCTGATTTGGTTGCAACTGGGAATAACATAGAATGGTTTACAACGGCTAATGGAGGAACTGCACTTCCTGTCAGTACAGATTTGGTGACTGGTCCCTATTTTGCTGAGCAAACGAATGCAATAACTTCCTGTAAAAGTATTTCCCGTTTGCAAGTAAATGTTATTGTCGATAATCCAGCTGGACCGACAGTAGCAGCGACGCAAACGTTTTGTAACACTGCAAAAATATCTGATTTGGTGGCAACAGGGACGGCTGTAAAATGGTATGCAGCTCCTACAGGCGATTTGCCATTAGATCCCAATACAGATTTGGTAAATGGTGAAACTTATTATGCTACTCAAACATTAACAGGAACTCTTTCTTGTGAGAGCTTTCCAAGAAATTCATCCACAATAGCAATAAATACAACAGCTGTTCCAACTGGTTCTGGTTCTCAGACTGTTTGTAATGCTGGAACAATAGCCAATTTAGTAGCGTCTGGATTAGGTACAATTAAATGGTATGCCAATTTAAATGGAGGGAGTCCTCTTTTAAGTTCTGAGGTTTTGGTTTCAGGAACTACTTACTATGCTTCTCAAGCCATTGGAACTTGTGAAAGTGCTTCTAGATATGCAAATACTGTTACTATAAATAATCCTGTGATTCCAACAAGTGGAGGAAATCAATCTGTTTGTGCAACTAGCCCATTACAGACGCTAACTGCAACTGCAACTGTTTCAACAGGGACTATTGTTTGGTATGATTCCATGACAAATGGAAATGTAGTTACGAGTCCAGTCTGGAATTCAGTTGGTTCAATTACTTATTTTGCTCAAAACAATATTGCATCCTGTTCTAGTATTTCAAGAACGGCTGTTACATTAGAAATAAAAGATTCTCCATTTTTGAATGTAACAACAAAAACGTGTTCGGCTGATTTATTAAGCTATACTGTAGATTTCACCGTTGCAAGTGGTAGTGTGATTACAAGGGTTCCAGCCGTTGGTGTGATAGTCGGGAATTCGATTACAAGTATTCCTGCAGGTACAAATATTACAATTAATGCTGATAAAGGAAATGGATGTGTTGAATCTTTTGCTGTAACAGCTCCCAATTGTACTTGTGCAGTTATAAGTAATCCGGTAAGTGCTGGGGATAAATCTATTTGCGAAGGACAGGCAAATCCAGTTTTGTCAGCCACAGTTAACGCGGGAGAAAATATTGATTGGTATAGTAACAACAGTGGAGGAGTTCCTTTGATAGCTAATAGTCTTACTTATGCGCCAACTGTAATATTGCCAGGGGTATATACCTATTATGCAGAAGCTAGAAAAACGGTTGACGGTTGTTTAAGCTCCAGTAGAACAGCTGTATCATTAACCATTAATTCGCAATCAAAACCAAGTGGTTCCGCAATTCAAACATTTTGTGAATCTCAAAACGCTAAAGTTGGAGATTTATTAGCTATTGGAACTGGAATAAAATGGTATGCAGATGCCGTTGGAGGGACTCCACTTTCCAGTGCAGATGCATTAATAGATGCAGAGGATTATTATGCTTCGCAAACAGCAACAACAGGTTTGCTTTGTGAAAGTTTTGATAGATTAAAGGTAATTGTTACTATTAATAAACCAGCTGCCCCAACAACGACTGTTGCCAGTCCTGTTTTTTGTAACTCAGGAACAGTGGCTGATTTAATAGTTACGGGAACCAATGTGAAATGGTATGATTCTCTAGGAACTTTATTAACTCCAAGTTCAATATTGACAGATGGTGTTTATTCGGCTACACAAACTGTATCCGGTTGTGAAAGTGTACCGAAGCTAAATGTAGCAGTTACTATTAATAAGCCTTCTGCAATAACGATAAGTGGAAGTCTGACTTTTTGTGAATCTGAAAATGCAATTGTTGCTTCTCTTACCGCTAAAGCTACTTCTGGAACTAATATACAATGGTACTCATCGGCTACAGGAAATACACCATTGTTGAGCTCAAGCCCTTTAATTGATGGCTCTTATTATGGTTCTCAAACGGTATCAGGTTGCGAAAGTACACCTAGAGTTGTAGTAGATGTTACAATAAATGCTCCATCAAGCCCAACAGGCGATGGAATACAATTGTTCTGTTCAAGTCAATCTGCTAAAATAACGGATTTAGTAGTTTCGGGTAGCACTCCGATTTTATGGTATAATGCGGCAATTGCTGGTGGTTCTTTGCCTGTGACAACTTCTTTGGTAGATGGGACAAAGTATTATGCCACTCAAAATGTTTCAGGTTGCGAAAGTGTGAATCGTCTTGAAATTTCGGTAGTAATAGTTGATCCCTTAGCTCCAACAATTACTTCGGCAAATCCACTTTTTTGCGAATCCCAAAATGCAACGCTTAATTCGATTGTTTTAAATGGAATCATAAATAATTCAAATATAATTTGGTATGATGCTTTAAATGGAGGGACAATTTTACCTTCAAATACTTTAATTGTTACTGGGGGCGATTATTATGTAGTACAACAATCTACAACACCTCTAATTGGTTGTGAAAGTATCAATAGATTAAAGGTAAGTCCTATTTTAGACAAGCAACAACTCGCTATTATCAATAGTATTACCCAACCAACATGTGCAGTAAATACAGGAAGCATTTTATTTAGCGGATTGCCAACAACTGGAAATTGGACTATCATTCCATCAACGGGTACTCCTGTAATTGGTTCGGGTACTAGTTATTTGTTTCTAGGTTTAGCAGCAGCCTCGGATTATACTTTTAAAGTTTCAAATGCCAATGGTTGTACCTCTGTAGCCTCAACTGCTGTTGTGAAAATAAACGCTATTCCTACAGCTCCATTAATCCCGACCCTTTCCAATAGGATTCAGCCTACTTGTGCAATTCCATCGGGGACTATTGTAATAACTCCTCAACAAGGGATGGAATATAGTTTGGACGGAATCAATTATCAATCCTCTACTGTTTTTGAGTTTTTGTCTCCAGGTGACTATACAATGTATGTTAGAAATATATTGGATTTTACCTGTTCGGCAGTATCAATAACTACTTTGAGAATCAATGGTATTCCTACCGCTCCAACTGTACCTACCTCTCTAAGTGTCGTTCAACCTACTTGTGCAACGCCATCAGGAGCTGTGACATTTAGTCCTCAAACAGGAATGGAATACAGTTTGGACGGAACAACGTATCAATTACCAAATGTATTTAATAATCTTGTCCCAAATGACTACACGCTTTATGTTCGAAACAATGCCGATGCAACCTGCTTAGCTACATCTGCAAGTGCTACGAGAATCAATGCTGTTCCTTCAGCTCCAGTGGTTCCAACTACTCTAAGTGTAGTTCAGCCTACTTGTGCAATACCATCAGGTACCGTAACAATTATTTCTCAAGCTGGGATGGAATACAGTTTGGACGGAACAACGTACCAATTACCAAATGTGTTTAATGGTCTTGTACCAAATGATTATATGCTTTATGTTCGAAACACTGTGGATGCTAGCTGTTCGGCGATATCTGCAAGTGCTTCGAGAATCAACA
>NZ_DASTTN010000497.1:0-12645 GCF_035760125.1 Flavobacterium sp. | reverse complement strand
TACCTTCTGGAATACTACAATTTAGGTTCTTCAAAACAAAAGGGGTTGATTTCCCCCCATATCTATAGGACAAATCTTTTATTTCAATGCTTTTGTTTTCAGGCAACTCTTTGACTTTATGCAATACCAAATCATCCTCATCCTCTTTGCAATGCACTTGTGACAATCGCTCCAAACTTATTTTAGCATCTTGCCAAGTTTGTATAAAAGTGACAAAATTTCCCAGTGGCAAGTTCAATTGTCCTACAATGTATTGAATGGTAACCATCATACCAATCGTCAATTCACCGTCTACAACAGCTTTGGCAGAAAGAAAAGTGATAGTGATGTTTTTTAATTCATTTATAAAAGTAGCACCAATAGATTGGTATTGTGCCAATTTCAAGGTACTTAATGAGGTTTTGAAAAGACTAATTTGAGTATATTCCCACTTCCAACGGTTTTTTCTTTGCGAATTATTAATCTTTATTTCTTTGACTCCATTAATTATTTGTATCAAATTGGTTTGGCTTTGCGAAGTTTCGTCAAATCTTTTGTAATCCAATTCTGCTCTTTTATTCAAGAAAAAGAAAGTCCAACTCACATAAAGAATAGATGCTATTATAAAAACAAAAAATATTTTCAAGTTATAATACGCCAGAATAAAGTTGAAGATAACAAAAGTAACCATCGAAAATACCATATTCAAAGTCGAAGAGGAAACAAAATTCTGAATACGGGTATGGTCTGTAATCCGTTGCAAATGTTCTCCCGTGTTTCTGGTGTCAAAATAAGAAATAGGTAACTTAAGCATTTTGAACAGGAAATCGGATATCATTTTGATGTTAAACCGACTCGTAATATGGATTAAAATCCATTCCCTAAAAATATTGACTGTCGTTTGAGACAATATCAACACCAATTGCGAGATAAGAATCAGGTAAATAAAAGGAATATCGCGGTGATTTACCCCAATATCCACCACAGACTGCATCAAAAATGGCAATATAAACTGAATAACAGTTCCCACCAATAAACCTAAAAAAAGCTGCCGAATCAATTTTTTATAAGGCCTAAAATACGGAATTAAAAACGAGAATCCTTTACTTTTGCTTTTGTCTTCATCCAAAGCATAAAACTGGGCGTTGGGTTCCAGCAATAAGGCAAAACCAGTACCATCGCCTGTATTAGTCCACGCATTTTTGAAATCATCGTGTGTATAGTCCAACAATCCTTGCGCAGGATCAGCAACATAAATTTTTGTTTTTGTAGTTTTGTATACCACCACAAAATGCTTTTGTCGCCACGGTACAATAAAAGGAACTGGAGCCTCATCTACCAAACTTTCTATAGAAATTCGCATACCTAATGTGCGCATCTCGATAGCTTCGGCAGCCTCTGCTATACCCGCCATAGTAACGCCTATTTTTGTAATACTCGCTTTATCTCTTAAAAATTCTCTTGAAAACGTTTTGCCATAGTGTTTGGCTATCATTCTTAAACAAGTTGGACCACAATCTCTGTAGTCCAATTGCCTAAAATGTGGAAACTTTTTTTTAATCATTTATGCTTTACTTTCTTTAATTAATGCCCAAACACTTTCATTAAAATTACTTTTGTTAATACCCGTTAATTTTTCGAGCACTACAAAATAATTTTCATTTCCCCCTTTTTTATTTTTACCACAACATAAAAATTCGACAACTGCAGGAAATCCTTTTTCTTTTTCAATTTTTTCGACTAATAAAGCATTTACAACATAGTCTGCCATCAAATGTTTTTGTTGGCTTTCTCCAAAATTTAATTGATTTCCTTCATACGATGCCAATGCTAGCCAATCTGTTTTAGGATTTGAAGCTACTTTTTCTTTGAACGATTTTAGGATTTGTTCCCATGATATTCCCCAGCTTCCGCCATAAAGATACGCACAACCCTCATCAACAGGTTTGTTTATAATGTCTCTTGAATAGACATTACGCAATCTCTCATGCCATAAATCATGTGGATCAAAACTATTAAAGTTAGTATTGTCAGCTCCGCTCACTAATAGAAGCGTACTGTTTTCATTGGCATTAAATGTGGTTGAACTTCGTCCGTTGTAATCTAATTTATAAGACACTCCGATGGTTTTTAAAACATCCGGAAAGTCATTACATCCATACCATTCTATTTGCCCTTGAGGAGCATTTAGTTTTTTGTCAAAAAAATCAACTGCTTTCACATATTCAGATGCAACTTTGGAATTTAATGTGCTTTTAAAGTAAAAGGTACAATTTGCAATTTTTTTGCTTTTCCAAGAAATGGTATTACGCTTCAAAGGAGACAAAAAATAGAATTCATTATTTTTTTGCTTGGCCAAAATCTCAAAACTGGCTACCAAAACAGGAATATTTTCGTTTAAACCTATATAGGAGAATTGAATCAAAAAATTGTTTTTATCCAACTCAACAATATTAGTCAGATACCCCTTGTAAAAATTATTATCTTTAAATTTTTCGCTTTTTTCAATTCCTTTTATTTCGTCAAGCAATAAGGAAGTTTCTGGTAAATCTTCCTTTAAAACAAAACTGTTTTCTTTGTTTGGATTGTCTTTTAGACTTAGAAAACCGTTTAGGGATTTTATGAGATTATTTGATATAATTGTATCTTTAGGCAAATTGATATTTACTGGAACAATTAATAATTTTGTTTGCCCGAAAGAAAATACGGTAAACGAGAGTAATAGACTTAAATAAAATAATTTTAGTTTCATATTATAATTTTTTAACACCATTTTTTTTGCTATTATTTCCATCTTACTTGATATGGATAAGTTTCATAAACAGTATTATCTTCATTAATTGTATAACCCATTTTCGCATCTTGTTCTGCCTCCTTATACAATTTTGATGACTCTTCTTTTTTCTCTAATCGCGCCAAACAAATAGCCTTGTAATATTTTACATCTGATAGATTAGGATATATTTTTAATGCTTTATCAAATTCAACGATAGCTTCTTCCCACCTTTTTTGCTCATATTTTGAAATCCCATAATAAAACAATGCGGTAGGATGTTCCAATCCTTGCCTATTTTTAAAAATATCATCATTATATTCTTTAAATAGTTTTTCAGCTTTTTCGTATTCATTCAATTGCAAATAGCACAACCCAATATAAAAAGCATATGTATGATCCATCCTATATCCATTACCATATTTTTTTATGCAATCTTCAAAATCTATTATGGCTTCTCTATAAGTTTTTGCAAAAATACATTTGATAAAGGCTCGGTACGGTTGCCATTCTCTAGGGTCATATTGTACAGCTTTATCAATATATTGCATTCCTATTTCATACTTTCGCGCTTTGAAGTATGGCATTGCTTTTTGTTGCCATAAATAGGCAATGGTGCTGTCTTTTTTTAGTCCTTCATCCAAACAATTTTGCCATTCTGCCATTTGATAATTATAACTGTACTTTTTGGCACAATTAGTTACATATTCATTAATTATGGCTTCCTGATTCTTTTTTGTTATTTCTGAATTTGTTTGAGCATAAATAAAACAAGAAAGTTGAAATAAAGTGAATAAAATAATTGTCTTTTTCAAAATAGTTTTAATTATTTAGTTTGTTGAAATTTTTAAATGCGAAGTTATAAGTTTGATTACTGTAATCAAAAAGATTTGTAGTGGAATTCCATTTTTGAAAAACCTCTAAATATTTTCTCCTAATCAAATCGTATATTTCAATACCATCTGATGACAAAACATTTTCAATCCCTTTGAAAAAGGCATTTATTTTTTCAAATCTATCCAAATCATGAGTGCATTTATTCAAGTAAAATCCAATTCTTCCAACAGCTTCTTTTTTTTGTTTGTAATCAAACGAATTATTTGTCAAACAATCATCCAAGCAGGTAAAAGTTGTATAATATGTATAAAGGGCATGAAGAAGGATATGTATAGTTCTATGGTCTTTCTTTTCTATTATATCTTCCACGTTTTGCTCTTCATCTATTTTAAAAATAGCTTTTCTATCATATAATAAAGTTGTTAAAATAATATGACCTGTTTGATGAGCAATATCGTCAACAAAAAAAACTTCATCGTAATCATCTTGATAAACATTAAGAAAAGCGATTCCATGAGCTTTTATTGTAGCAAAAGAATTCGTATTGTTGGTGTCTGTTTTGAAAATTAAAATTTTTTTACAACATTGTTCAATTAGCTGAAAATGTTCATAAGAATTATTTTTTATAAAACTAAGAGCATTTGTCAAGTAAGATATGTTTTTTTCAAATAAAACAGGATTAATTACTATTTCATCCTCGTTAATCAAATCGCCCAATGTATTTTTAAAAATATTTTGAAGCAAATTAACCGAATATTTCAAAACTTCAATATTGGTATGCTCAACCATTTGTATTTGTTCAAAGGGAACTGACTCTCCATTTTTGAGGTATCCCAATTGTGGAATATAAACTATATCATTTTTTTTGAAAGAATACTTACTAATAATTTCTTCTCTTTTTACAAAATATCCTTGCATAAACTCAACCAATAATTCATTAGGCAAATCATTTTCATTTTTACAATTAAAATAGGTAAACAATAAAGGCTCTAGAAACACATTATCATCATCAAAATTAACTTTCTCAAGTAAAATAGGATTTTCTTTGTAAATAAGTAGTTTTGTTGTATTGGTTATTTCAGTTTGTAAATAATTAATTTTTTCTTTTATCATGATTGTTTTTTTTAATTATAAAGAGGCTCAAAATATTTTTAAGCCTCTTTAATTAAAATATTTCTATATAATTAGCTAGTTATGGCTGATAGATTATTACATCTCCAACTTTAGCTATTATGTGACAAGCATCTGCATTACCTCCAGCAATACTTTCCAATAATTCTTTCGAAGCAACAGCTTCTGCTCTTTCTCTTAAAACTTCTAAACTTAATTTCATAATTTTTAATTTAATAAATAAACAATCTATTTTTAAGGTTACGTTTCTTAGCTAGTTATAAGGTTAGGTCTCCTAGCTAGTTCTTCAAAAACATGACAGTCATCTTGATTCCCTCCATTTATTGATATTAGTAATTCTTCTGAAGCAATTACTTCTGCTCTTTCTCTTAAAACTTCTAAACTTAATTTCATAATTTATTTTTTTTTAATTGATTACTTAAATAATTGATAATAATCAGTACCATGACATGAATTATGAGAGACGTTTGCCATACCCTCAGATATTTCATTCATTAATACTTCCGAAGAAGTAACTTCTGCTTTTTCTTATAAAGCCTCTAAACTTAATTTCATGATTTTAATTTAATTCTAATGAAGAATTATTGTTCCAGATGTTGGACCATAGATTGTTGTAGTATCTCCATCTGTCACAATGTGACAAGAAGCTTGCATTCCCCCTGAAATTGCTCCCAATAACTCTTCTGAAGCTGTAGCTTCTGCTCTCTCTTTTAGAGCATCAAAATTTAATTTTCTCATATTTTCTTTTATTGATTTTAACATATGGTTATAAGTTCAAAATAGAAGTTATCTACTATACTTATCTTGTTATAGATTAACTAATACTTTAATAGACGTGAATATCTATTGTACCATCAGATTTTTGTTCGACTGTTACGTGACAATCATTTTGCATACCTCCTTTTATTGTACTCAAAATTTCTCCTGTAACTGTTGATTCTGCTTTTTCTTTTAAAGCGTTTAAACTTAATTTCATAATTAATAAAAATTTATATTAATAATAAGTTTCTGTAAGCACATCACCATCGTATTGATCATCATTATGACAATCATCTTGATTTCCTCCAGAAATAGTCTCCAACAATATATCGGAAACAATTCCTTCTACTCCTTTTTCTTTTAGAGTATTTAAACTTAATTTATTCATTTTAAGCTATTAGATCTATTTACTCTTAAAATCGGTTGGAATATTTCCATCCCCTTCTCTTCCAAAACTACTATCATGGCAAGATTCTTGCATACCTCCAGAAATAGTCTCCAATAATTCCTGTGAAGCAACTTCTTCTGCTCTTTCTTTTAGAGCCTCAATACTTAATTTCATAATTTTTAATTTCTAATAATATTAATACTTTAGGCATATAAGCCGTGCCATCGGTTTGCTTGCAAGCAGTTTATTTAAATACATTTCTTCTGCAATTGGCCACTTGCAAAATAATTTGTAGTAAAATACATTTTTGTAATTCTCGATTTTAGAAGTATAAACCCTTTCAAGATGATACGAGGATAGTCTTGGTAAAAAAATAAATGATATCAAAATTCTTGTTTATGCTTATTTAGCGAAAAATCATGCTTACAAAAGCCATAATAACAACTATTTTTGTTCTCACGCTTTATTCCTCTACAATTCTCTTGAAATGTTTTTGCTAAGTATTTGGCAATATCCTTAAATAAGTTGCATTACAACCTCTATAGTCCTATTGTCTAAAATGCAGAAAATTGTTTTATATCATTTTATACGTTTCTTTAATCAATGCCTGAATAATTAAAGATATCTCCTTAACCAATCTTCTATTTCAATCAATAAATTAGAATCTCTTACGTTTTCTAAACTATGATTTTCATTTTCATAGACTAATAATCGTGTTGTAAAATTTGAACTATTTAGTTTTGAATAAAACTTCAAAGCATTATCAATACGAACTCTTTCATCTTTATTCCCTTGAATAATAAAATTAGTAAGTTGTTTATTCTCAATAGAATCGATAGCTAACAAACTCGAACGCGTTTTTAAAGCAGCAACTGAGTCTTTGGCATAACCAGGAATCCTAGCCCTATAAACTCCAAACATTTCGGAACGTTCCATGTCAAATAAATCTGCTTGACCTGCTATTGCAATATTTGTTTTAATTCGATTGGTTTTTTTAAGCATCAAAAAATTGGTCATCACGCCTCGACTCCATCCAAAAACTCCAATTCTTGTCTTATCAACATTAGGTAATTGGTCAATAATATCCAAAAGGCTTAATACATCATTTACATCTTTCCCTCCAAACTCGTCAAATCCTTCACTTGTACTATTTCCTCTTAATTGAGAACCAATTATAACATATCCTTTATTAGCTATTTTACCAAGGAAACTTGCTAAATAGTGAAACGGAATTTTTCCAAAATCTCCATTTCCTCCCCTATTATAAATCAAAACGGGATAAATTCCTTTCTTTTTCGGCTCAACCAAGAAACCTCTAATTTTTAAATTATCAAAAGACTTGTAATTAAAACCATAAAAATTTAAAGAATCTACATATTGGAACTCATTTCTAAGAATAATTTTCCCACCTACTTTTTTAGAAATTATGGAATCGAAAGGAAAACTTGCAATTGTTTTTGGTTCTAAATTAGATACTGTATTTTTAGTTTGAGAGAAACTGAATTTGGCAAAAAGTAATAGTGTTACGAAAATAATTTTATTCATGAGTTTATCTCGTTATTGTTTTAATATATTCTTTAGTATATTTATCGGAAAATTCAACATACCATTTATTTAACGTTTCCTCTCCTAATTGATCATAAATAAGTTCATACTGCTTTTTTAAAGTTTCTTTATAATCACTTAAACTTTTGCTACTGTCTTTATTCCAATTCTCCCTTTCTTTTTTTGTTGTAGGTTGATGATGTATGTAACATCCAAAATTAGATTGACAAAATTCATTATAATCCTTAGTAAATACTAAGAAATTATGCCACATTTCGTCAATTATAAACAAGGAGTCATCAATTATCAAATCAAATTTTGCATTCGAACACAACCATAACCATTTTTTAGTCTCTTCAAAAATACTTATTGCTTCAAATTCTTCAATACCATATATTTCTAAAAATCTACCAATTACATCATCATTGGTATATTCAAGAGTGCTTTTTAGATTTTTATTTCTATTTATCATCTTTTGCAAAATAATTTAAAATAAGGAGGTCGTAAAAAATACAAACCTCCATTAAATCTCAGTTCCTAGCAAGTCCCCTTACAACCACCTGTTGAAGCACTGCAACCTCCAGGAAGTTTTGGAGTAGATGTATCTACGGAACAAGCTATAGCATTACCTCCAACAATTTTGTCTAAATGCTCAAATTTCTTATCTAGCAAATCATTGATAACTTTCTTTTTTTTAAGGTCATTAACTTTTTTCATGGTTTTAAATTTTAGGGTTAATATTGTTCTTCAAATTCGTTGCTAAGTCATAGAATATAACTTGAATACAACATCTGAAAATTCGATTTACAATTTTTCAGATATAACTCAATTTTACTCTCTTCATTAAATGAAAAATAGTAATGATAAATAGACCGTGCCATCGGTATGCTTGCAAGCACTTTATTTAGATACATTTCTTCTACAACGGCCTATTGTGAAAAATTTGCAGCAAATACTTTTTTTTGAATCTTTACTTTTAACTTATAATCACAAAAGTTTTTATAAAGATTATTTTTTAAGAAAGAAGTTTTCAAAGTTTACAACAGAAATAATTTAATTTACCAATTACTTTTTCTATCAAAAACATCTCACTTTCCTGATGCCAAAACTAGTGTAATCATCCTATAAAAAACAAACTATTGCTATCGAGATTCGGGAATTCAGACATGCTTTTCAGGAATTAGGGGACTGATTTATTTGTAAATAACTAAATATCAGCAATACAATTCGCTTATAAGAAAATCATTATTTTTTATTAAAAAACATTATTGTTTACTGTACTTTTGTAAAAAACTAAAGTCAATGACCTACTTACACTGGAAGAAAATACTTTTTTTACTCATAATCCCATTTACTTTACTAGGACAGGCAAAAGAAAATGATCATACACGACTAACTTATGATGACCTTAATAATTTATATTTTGATAACTATAAAAACCAAAGCAAACAACTAGAATGTGCGAAGGCTATTATGACTAAAGCCAATGCAGACAATAGTCCGATTAAAAAAGCAAATGGATACTATCTATTTGCGTTATTATCCGAAAGCAATAAAGCAATCCACTATTTGGATAGCGCAATAGCCTATTCTAAAGACAAAAACGATATAAAGTTTCCAGCTTATGCCTATTCCGAAAAAGGGTATGTCTTAAAAAAACAATTTAGATATAGAGAAGCGATAGATAATTTTATATTAGCTGAAAAGGAAGCTAAGAAAAATAATATTGATTATTATTTTCGAGTAAAATTCTCAATAGCTGTATTGAGATCAGAAGAATTAGGAGAAGTGACCGAAGCTCTTGAATTATATAAAGAATGTTTTAATTATTATAAAAATAAAGAAATAAGAACCCCTAAATATTCCTTTGATTATCAGAATGTCATATTTGCTCTTGCAGATGCATATAAGGCACTGAATCAATCAGACACAGCAACCTATTATAATAAATTAGGTTATCGCGAATCTAAAATTACTAAAGATGATGAAATGAATGCACTTTTCATATTAAATGAAGGAGCCAACTTAGTTTTAAAAAAGAATTTTAGAGATGCATTAGACAGTATTGACAAAGCATTACCAAAGATGATTTCCTATAAAAATCACGGAAATACATTGGCAGCCTATTACTATTTAGGAAAAATTTATGAGGGTCTAGGAAATAAGGCTAAAGCAACCCAAAATTTCATTAAAGCAGACTCCGTTTATAACAAAACAAAAAGAATAACTCCCGAATTCACAAGTGGATACTCTTTTTTAATATCGTATTTTAAAGAAAAAGGAGACAAAGCGAAACAGTTAAAATACATAACAAAATACATGTATATTGATAGCACTTTGCAAAAAAACTATAAAGAATTGACAAAAAAACTGCAAAGAGAATATGACACCCCACACTTACTTTCAGAAAAAGAAGCCCTTATTCAATCATTAGAAAAAGACGAAACACTATCCTACTGGGCAAACGTTACATTAGTATTACTTACTGTTTCTATTGGAGCATTTGGATTTTATCAATATAAACTAAAAAAAACGTATCGATCTCGATTCGAAAAAATCATTAATCCAATATCTTCAATAAGTACTAATCAAATTGTTGTTCCCGAAACTAAAGAAATTAAAATAAATGCAGCTAAAATAGAAGATATTAGCATTGCCGAAGAATTGGTCAATCAAATTCTGGAAAAACTCAAACGCTTTGAGTCTAAAAAAGAATATCTACAATCTAATCTTACAATACAAATGCTTTCCACAACATTTGAAACAAATAGTAAATATGTATCGAAAATTGTAAATGCCTACAAGGGAAAAACATTCATTCAATACATCAACGATTTAAGAGTTGAACATGCTATTGTTCAATTGCAAAAGGATAATAAATTACGGAAATACACCATCCATGCCCTCGCTGCGGAATTTGGTTTCAATAGCGCCGAATCCTTTTCGACCGCATTTCACAAAAAAACAGGCATAAAACCTACTTATTTCATTAAAGAATTAGAAAATAAAATAAATATCTAAATTAAATAGCATCAATGATTTGAATGCTTTTAAAAATCGAAATTCAGGAATTCCAATAAGCAAAATGACGTATTTTAATTTTATAAATAAAAGACACTATAAATTTGTACTTATTATAAACTAAAATTTAAAAAATTATGAAAACAGACAACGAAAAAAAAACCAACAAAAAATTTGATTTAAAAAAAATGAAAGTAGCAAAATTAAAAAACATGCATTTGATTATTGGAGGTATTTCTCCAGGCGATATATATACTACTACAGATACAAGCGATTTAGCTAATCGTAGGTAATTAAAAAACATTATTAAATTTTATCACACTTGTAATTCATGAAGTCCACTTATACTTTTCTTTTCTTTTTATTTCTTTTCATAAGTTGTAAATCAACAAAGGAATCTACTATGTATTCTGATAAATTGAGATTTAAAAAAGAGCTTAGTCCATTGTCCAAGCAAACTTGGTATCAGAAAGATTACTTACAAGATTCTATCCCCGGAATTTCATTAGACAAATGGCACAACAAAAGGAAACCAAAAAACAAAAGTGTAATCGTTGCCGTAATAGACACCCAAATCGATTTGAAACACGAAGATTTGAAAGGCCAAATTTGGGTCAATCCAAAAGAAATTCCAAACAATGGTATCGATGATGATCACAATGGATATATTGACGATATCAATGGTTGGAATTTTACTGGAACCAAAAGTGGTGGTTATGTAGTATGGGGTAATTTTGAGTATACTCGTGTAATAAGAAATTGGCAGCAATTCTTCAAGAATAAAACAGAAAACCAAATTGATGCTCTTGACCTGCCAAATTACAAAGAATATCAAAGAGCTGTTAAAATGCAGGAGGAAAGAAGTATTTATTACAATACATGGTTACAGTCTATAAAACATAGTATTATAGTTTACCCATTGATAAAGGACACCTTAAAATATTTTTTCCCTAAAGAAGATTATACTTATCAACAATTGGATAGTTTGTATAAAAAACATAAAATTAATGACAAAACATATAGACAAAGGCGTGAGGACAATGATAGGGATTTAGGATCCCTTATTGACTATAGAATGCTTTGTCTTGAGAGTAATGAAAACACACTAGAGGATATTTTAGAACATAAAGCACAAATAGACTCTATTGTAAATAAAAATTTAAACCTAAATTTCAATGAACGAACAGCTATTGGCGATAATCCTCTAAAATTAGAAAAAGGGTATGGCAATAATTTAGTCTGTAACAACAAAGTAGGCTATCGAATCATTCAAGACCATTGCACTAAAGTCTCGGGAATTATTGCCGCCAATAGAAATAATACTATTGGTATAAAAGGAATTGCCGAAAATGTAAAAATAATGCCTTTGAGTATTTCTTTTTCTGGCGATGAACATGACAAAGATATTGCCATGGCGGTACGCTATGCAGTGGATAATGGTGCCAAAATTATCAATATGTCTTTCGGGAAAGAATTCTCCTTGAACAAAGAATGGTTTTTTGATGCTTTTAAGTATGCAGAGGAGCACAATGTTTTACTGGTTCACTGTGCTGGTAACAACCATTTTAATGTTGATGAAAATCCATATTATCCAAGCGACAATAGTTTTGATGGATCGAAAGAAGTATGTGGCAATTTCATCAATGTAGGCTCCATTTCCTCTAGATTGGACAGCACTTTTGTATCCAGTTTTTCTAATTATGGCAAACAAAATGTAGACTTATTTGCCCCTGGAGAGGAAATCTATACAACATCCACAGGTAGCACGTATGTATCAGATTCCGGGACTTCACTTGCAGGGCCAATGGTTTCTGGAACGGCCGCATTAATCTGGTCGTATTATCCCAAATTGACGGCAGCAGAGATCAAACAAATTATTCTGGACTCTGGCACTGTTTATGATATTAAAGTTATAGTTCCTGGAACAAAAGATAAAAAAGTTCCTTTTTCGGAATTATCCAAATCCGGAAAAGTTTTAAATGTATATAATGCCATGCAACTCGCAGAGAGAGTGAATAAACATAGAGGATAATGGGTGATTATAAAATTCGTCCATTCCAACATTATGTTTTAAGAACCCCATTATTTTCAATAGCTAACTATAAGAATACATTGCAGAATTATTCCGATGAAAAGGTATTGTTGCAGTTTGAAGACCCTTATGTTCGAGAAGCAATTCGCTTGGCCTCTCCGGAACTGCTTACGGCTTTAG
>NZ_DASTTN010000496.1:0-6170 GCF_035760125.1 Flavobacterium sp. | reverse complement strand
ACTTGGTATTCATGGCTGTGTTTTTTGCATAAGAACCGGAATTAAAAGGGGAATAAATATTATTTTCATACTCCTTCTCAAGAGCTTCCTTAACTTCCTTATTCTTGTTTTTGTGCTTAGTTAAAAGCTGTTCCTCTTTGGTAATTTGATGTGTTTTAATTACCGAATCTAAATGTAAACTCTTATCCATATTTATAATTATTTAATTGCTTTCATTGATATTAAATTGTCTAAATTATCTTTTGTGGTTGCATTAGCATCACTTCTCAAATATTCTTTTCCAGCTCCCTGAACATATGTTACTTTAGACTTTATAGCCCAACTAGGATAACCCCAAACAACTGTTCTAATAACATTTCCTTTTTTTAGTAATGCTATGGCACTAGCTTCTGATGTTTTTTCACCCATGCTCCACGAATCCCCATCACTTACCGGATGCAACATCACATGTGTAATACTGTCACTCGAATCTTTCCAAACACCGGATATTAAATAATTTGCTGACTTGCTCATAATTTCTTTTTTAAGTTAAACCTCTCTTATACATTGTAATGCTATAGAAATTTCATAAATTGCCATAGCTATGGAAATTTTTTCTAAAATTTAAGCATTACTATATAAATGAAGTCAAATAATAGAAAGGTCGCAACTTTTGATGAGAAATGCAGGGCACTTCAGGAGGTTTATACTTCGGAGTTTTATGCTATTCTTTTCAAACACACTATCATAAGGCTTAAGACTACTTTTGGAATCAAATACAATCATGAAAAGGGGTTTAGGGGTATTATGATTGAAGACATGATTAATGATACAATCGAGGCCTTTTTAAGAGAAGGGGGACGCAACTGGTATCTTGATAAGTTTCCTGATTTCCGAAAGCAAATAATAAGTGCATTAGATAGTGTCATTTCAAACACATTAAATGCTGAACTTGATAAAGCAAATGAAACATTTGAAATTCTGGAGAATGATGTTGAAATGTCTTTCGACGATTCCGATTACCAATCATTATTATCTATATGTCATGATGAATTAACAGCTATGGGAGCGACAGATGATGAATTATTATTGTTTGAACCATATATAATTAATGGTATGAAACGAAATGACTTGTCACAGTTATTAGGCATCGGGATCGATGAACTGACAAATATTAAAAAGCGATTAGATCGCAAGTTACCATTTATAAAAGAAAAATTGAAAGTGTTGAATTATGAAAAATAACTTCATCAAAAAGATAGACGAGGCAATTATCTCCCAAATTATTGACGGAGATTCTAGTACCTATGATGAAATTCTTAAAGAGGAAGGTTTTAATATTAATGATATTGAAAATTATGCTCTTAAGAATTTTCGGAAACATTCATTTCTCTTAAAAGGTTATATTAATAAACAGAGAGACACCGATTTATTAGAAAAAGCTTCTGTATTACTACAAAGTGCGATCGAGAAAAATATTGAAAAACCAGTTAGTTATTTAAAATCTTTAATTGCAAATAATCAATTTCAGGTACAATATAGAAATTTAGATAATCTAGGAATTGAAGAGATTAAAGAAATTATTAAAGATCAAAATTTATTAGAACTACTGGAACAATTGGAAAATGATCAGAAATAGAAGAGGTTCAAATAGAGCTAAAGCACTATTGGAAGAAATTGGCTTCGATGAAATTACTGATATTCCTATGGATGTTTTTGTTGCCGGACTTGGAGCTACATTAATAGAAGAAAAATTACCCAGCTCAGACGGTAAAATTATCAGAGGTAATTCCAAAACCTTAATAAAGGTAAACTCCAATATTCAGTTTGAAGAGAGAAAAAGGTTTACTATAGCCCATGAAATCGGGCATTTTTTGCTACATGATAAATTAGATTTAGAAGTTCACGATGAAACTCCCAATACACTAAACTGGTTTAATAATGCAGAGCAGCAAGCAAAAAAAGGAATTCAGGAGTGGGAAGCTAACGATTTTGCATCAGAACTTTTAATGCCTGAAGATATAATCCGGAAAGCTGCATTTAAAAAAAAGTTCTCTCCTGATTTAGTAAAAGAACTATCAGTAAGATTTAAAACTAGTTTAACATCCATTATTTATAGATTACTATCATTAAATATTTATCCTCTATTTGTAGTTTTTATTAATAATGGACAAGTTAAATATTGGAGTAAATCGGATGGTTATTGGATAAAGATTAAAGAAATTACTAAATTATCTCCCCCCGAAGATTCTGTTGCTCAAGAATACATTGATGGTAAATATGAGTTTCTATATTCAGGAAAAGAGAAAGCTCAGTCAATTTATAAATCGACATGGTTCGAATTAAAGGATGATGAAGAGGATAGCGATTTTTTCGAATATTGTATCCCTTACAAGCAGCTAAAAACTATAATAAGTGTAGTTTGGGAGGAATAGCTTATATTAATTATTTCACGATTTTTTTTCAAGCCATAAAAGATGTGCACCTGTTTTTATAAGTTTTTTTATTAGTCAATAAATCAAAAGTTTACAGGTTTTTATATTTAACACTTTCATAAACAAGATCAAAAATACTAATTACAAATTAATAGATATTTTAATTCTTCTTGAACAAAAATTAAAAATGCCATCGGACAGATGTCAAATCTTTTACTTGACAGTTGTGCCAACAATAAAGTATTATTGTTATATAGAAAATTATAACTTCATTATTGGCATAGCAATCCTAAAATAATGGCCTTTTATACTCAGTGTTCAAGGGAAATACGGGATAACGAAACCAGTATAAAAGAAACTTAATTTACTAGATTACTCCTAAATACAATGAATCCCAAATTCTTTATAATTTAAAACAATGAATATTCAGTATTGTTCAGATCTGCACCTAGAATTCCCAGATAACCAAAAATGGGTTTTGGAAAATCCAATTATTCCAAAGGGAGACATTCTAATTTTGTCGGGAGACATTGTACTTTTTAAAGAAATACACCAACATCAAAAATTCTTTGATTATGTTTCTGAACATTTTAAACATTCTTTTTGGATACCAGGTAATCACGAATATTACAATTCTGACATCTCCAAAAGAAGTGGTACTTTCGAGGAACAAATAAGAGAAAATGTTACCTTGTTAAACAATACGGTAAAAACTATAGAAGGAATAAGGCTAGTATTTTCAACCTTATGGTCTCACATTTCACCCGAAAAACAATCTATTATTCAACAATCACTTTCCGATTTCCGAGTAATTCGAAATAATGAAAAAAGGCTCATAGTCGATGATTATAACCAAATCCATAGTGAATGCAGGTTGTTTTTGGAAGAGGCATTGAAAAATAAAACAAATATGCCTACTGTTGTAATCACACACCATCCTCCAACGTTTTTCAATTATCCTGAAAAATATGCAAACAGCACCATAAATGAAGCTTTTGGTACAGAAATGTTCAATTTTATAAAAGAAAGCGAAATTGACTACTGGATTTACGGTCACCATCATTGCAATGTTCCTGATTTTACTATTGGAAACACAAAGCTAGTTACCAATCAATTAGGCTATATTAAATACAATGAGAATGAGAATTTCAGAAGAGATGCCGTTCTTTCAATATAAAAATGCAAATCATCAAACTAAGCATAAAATAAAGTTTAGTCTCTAAATTTTGACACTAACATTCCTTAATAAAATCTTTTTATATAATTTTTGTGTATTTTTATGAATACATAATCGATTAAAAATAGATTATGTATGCTTTTTTCAACAACAAAATATGTATATTTTGACATAGTTACTCTATTTTTCATCGATTATCTACTTATTTTTTTACAAAAAAAGATTATGGATTTCAGCAGATTCTTATTTATGTTTGAAGGACAGTCAATAACACATCAAATATTAAAAAGCTTACTGAGTGAATACAAGCACCACCTACTTCATGACTTAGTTTCTCACTTGAAAATAGAATAAACTTATGATATAAGCTGTATTGAGGAGATAATAAAAAGTGAGGAAACAGAGTGAGGAGTGGTCCTTTTTTAGTATTTAAAATTTTATAAAGTCCTAAATAAAAGCCCCTTATGGGAGGGCTTTAAAAAACCTAACAATTTTCATAACCCTGAGGTCACGGGTTCAACTCCCGTCTTCGCTACGAAACAAAACCCTTAAACATCAATTGTTTAAGGGTTTTTTATTAAAATTAAGTCTAGTCCCGAAACAGCAATCCACAAAAAAACAGGACTTTAAGTTCCTGTCTTTTTAAACTCTAAAAGAGTGTTCCCGAATATGTTGAAATTTTTATTTTGCAGCAGGAATAATATCAATTATTACTGTACGGTTATAAAAACGTTCTTCAGGAAGTTTATTTTCAAAAGGAGACATACTTTCATCTTCTCCAAAACCATGAACTTCGAATTTCACATCTCTTCTACCTGAATTAGACAATGCGTTTTCCATAATGCCCTTTACTTCATTGGCTCTGTCCAAAGATAAATTCAAATTATAAGACTCTTCACCAATAATATCGGTATGACCATGAATGATGACAATACCGTTTTTAGGTATTTTTGGCGTAACAACCTCCCTCAAATATTTCTCATACATTGCGATTGCTTTTGATTTATTAAATTCAAAAATTATGCTGTATCTAAGCCCTTCTTCTGTTTTAGACGGTGTCCAAAGCACCATATGAGCAGTGGTTACTTTTTCTTCAATTTTACCGCTTTTGGTTTTCCCAATCATTTTTACTTTATAATCACCCTCAGAACGAGTTCCCATAATATTTTTGCCCGGAATGCTTACTTTTTCTTTAGCATAAGGACCAAAAGTTTTTATTAGTCCATCTGGATCAGTAGTTTCCAAAGACCATGAAGAATAGGCTTGTCCTGCACCAGTTGCATCAATGACAACATAACTGTCTATAGGCGCTTCTTGAACAGTGACAAACTCTAATGGTTTTAATGGCGCATTCGGACCGACTTGAAATTCCATCAATAATTCAGGGGAATTACTTTCGATTGAAACTCTACGATCCCCCTCGCGAAGCAATTCCAATTCTTTTGTTCCTCCAAGTTGTTCAGACGGAATATTAGGTTTTAACTGCCCTTTGGTAGTTATTCTTGCCGAATTTATTCCGAATACATTAACTAAATATGTTTTGATAGATTCAGCCATCAAGACACCATCTTCGGATCCTTTTTCTGATGAACCAACAAGTGTAATCGTTGTTGAAGGATTTTTTACCATTCGATTCCCAAGAATATTGATTACATTATAATAAACCGTCATTTGTCGTGCAGAACGACCTGAAGGATTCACAGAAGCCGTAACTCCTCCTATCTGATCTTCATTGAAGTCTTTTACATTCTCTTTTTGCAATAATTTGTAACGAGTTGGTATTTTATTTGATTCAAGATCATAAAAAACATAATTCCGCAAAGGGAATACCTCTCGTACGTTACGTTCTCCCGGAATATTCTTAGGTGCATATACCGAAAACTGAACCGGAGATTCTACCACTTCCGGAGTTTCCGCTTTGCTTCCCTGTCCAAATTTAAGTGCCATACCTACTCTAAGAGTGCTTAAACTCCAAGTCTCGGTTGAACGGGGATGTTGTCCAAAATAAGGTTGAAAATTCACAAATGGAGACAAAAGGAATTGTGTTTTGTGTCTTTGTGAAGATAACGGAATGTCAAATCCTGCTCCAACTTGCATAGAAATAAGCGTTTCGTCGATATTGTCAAAATCACCTCTTACCTCAGGCGTTGCCTCTTGGTTTGGAAAAGCAGGATTCGTTCCCAATGAATATTTAAAAGATTTATCCACATTGAAAGCCAATCGTGGCCCTCCGTATATATAAAAATTAGATTTAAAAGGTGCAATACGAATACTTGGCTCTACAGTGATATAACTTAATTCGGCAGATAAATCTGCGGGGCAATTACAAGGAGTCGTTTTCTGATCAAAGGAACCTTTTCTGCTGTCATAGCCTGCCTGAAACATAAACCCCAATCTTGTATTCGGTTTATAAAATTCAATAAGCGGTGCCAAATAAGGCCCTGCTCCTTCTCCATTATGAAAAGTAACCGGAGGAGTCAAATTCGAATTAAGCTGATGTGTTGAACCACGGTAAAAACTATAATTGGTTGCAGCTGCAACACCAAAGTACCAAGAAGGTTTTGTGTAATTAACCTCTT
>NZ_DASTTN010000495.1:0-6113 GCF_035760125.1 Flavobacterium sp. | reverse complement strand
AGCAAGTGCTTTTTTAAAATAATTTAATATAGTTTAGAAAATTTGTTATATTTATTGAAATTTTAAAAGACGAGACTATGAATTTGATTATTAGAATAATTGTTACCGCAGGATTAGTTTTTGGAATTGCTCATTTTTTGCCAGGTGTACACGTGGCAGGCCCTTTTACCGCAATGGTAGTAGCCGTTGTTTTGGGGCTACTTAATATTTTTATTAAGCCTATCATGGTACTACTGACTTTGCCTTTTACCATAGTGACTTTAGGATTGTTTTTGTTGGTGGTAAATGCCTTGATTATTTTATTATGCACCAAGATTGTTGGAGGATTTACTGTTGATACATTTTGGGTTGCCATGTTTTTTAGTATCATATTGTCACTATCCCAGTCTATTATTTATTCTATTATTGGTAATGATAAATAGTTTTATATTTTTTTAAAAGTTGTAATGTCGATTCTTATTCTGAAGTTGAAGTAATGTAATTTTGTTCAAAGATTTTAATCGAATTAATATGAATTCCTGATATAAATATTAGCTGTATTTGGTTTCTTTTGAATACCAAATGCAGTTTTTTTAGGAATTATTATTCAGATAAAGATTTTAAACTACCAAACTAAAAAATTAATTCAAAAAATGTATAATAAAAAATAAAAATCATGAAAATACTAATTATTGCATTAATGACATTGTTTGCAATGGGGACCACTGTGTCAGCTCAAACGACTGCTACAGCTCCTAAAAAAGAAGTTCAAAAAACAATGTATACCTGTCCTATGCATCCCAAAGAAATGAGTGATAAAAGAGGGAAATGCAGTAAGTGTGGAATGGATTTGGTAGTTAGTAAAGAAACTGTACATAATACTACTGCAAAAGAAAGTAAAGCCACTACTGCCGTAAAAAGTAAATATGTTTGTACTATGGATGGCTCTACATCTGACAAAGCAGGTAGATGCCCAAAATGTGGTATGGCTATGACGGAAAGAAAGAGTGATAAAAAATAAATCAATCTTTTTAAAGATTGATTTTCTAACAGCCTTTTTATAAGGCTGTTTTTTTTGTTTTAATTTTGGGAAACAACAATAAAAATGGTTTTATGGAGTGTTCTTATTAGTAATCAAGATTTTAAAGTAAATGAATGGTAATTTAAAGGAGCTTGCTCGATTGTTTTTAAAATTAGGATTTATTGGTTTTGGAGGGCCTGCTGTGCATATTGCAATGATGAAGGAGGAAGTGGTTACCAAGAAAAAGTGGATGTCCGAACAGCATTTTTTAGATTTAGTAGGTGCTACTAATTTGATTCCGGGACCTAACAGTACCGAAATGGCTATTCATATTGGGCAAGAAAGAGCAGGTTGGAAAGGATTGATAGTTGCTGGGCTATGTTTCATTTTTCCGGCGGTATTGATAACCGGATTTTTTGCTTGGATTTACAAAATGTATGGGCAGATTCCAGAAATTCAGCCGTTTATTTATGGGATTAAACCAGCAATAATAGCGGTAATCCTTTTTGCTGTTTTTTCCTTGGCTAAAAAATCATTAAAAACAGTTGAGCTTTATTGTGTCGGAATCTTAGTCTTGATATTGTCGTTGTTGAAGTTCAATGAATTGTACTTGTTGTTTGGTTCCGGTTTTTTTGCTTTGTTCGTTTTTGGGATAAAAAATAGGTTATTTCAAAATATTAATCAAAATTTCCTGGCTATTACAGTTTTTCCTTTTTCTTCTAACACTTCAATTTCTAATGGGAGTTTGTTTTTGATATTTCTAAAAATTGGAGCCATTCTCTATGGAAGTGGTTATGTTTTGTTTGCTTTTTTGGATAGTGAGTTGGTTGCAACGGGAATTTTATCGCGCCACCAATTAATGGATGCGATTGCAGTGGGGCAGTTTACGCCTGGGCCGGTGTTTTCTTCTGTTACTTTTATTGGGTATCAAATTAATGATTGGACAGGAGCTTTATTGGCAACTGTGGGAATCTTTCTGCCTTCGTTTTTGTTTGTCGCTTTGTTGAACCCGTTGGTGAAGAAAATGAGGAATTCTAAATTGTTTGCAGTTTTCTTGGATGCGGTAAATGTCGCATCGGTGGCAATTATCTTGTCAGTTTGTGTGGATATGGGGATGACAACAATTACGGATTGGAGAAGTATTTGCATTGGTTTGATAAGTCTTGTGATTGCTTTTTGTTTTAAAAACATCAATAGCAGTATTGTTGTAATTGGCGGTTCTGTTTTAGGGTATTTATTGACTCTTGTGTAGAAGTTTAATTTGTAGATTTGAAAAAAAATAATGTTATGTTGGAACTTTCAGAAATCTGGGTTTATCCTGTAAAATCGTTAGGCGGAATTTCAATGCAAGAAGCTCTAGTAACAGATCGTGGATTGGAATTGGATCGTCGTTGGTTGTTGGTTGATGACAGTGGGCGATTTTTATCGCAGCGGGAACATCCTGAATTGGCTCTTTTTCGTCCAGAAATTGTTGAAGGATTTTTGAGAATTACTCACAGGGTAAATTTGGAATCCATCGATATAGAACTTCGTCCTGTTTTTTTAGATGTAAATTCTAAAATTAAAGTAACGGTCTGGGATGATACAATTGATGCTTTTGAAGTGAGTTCAACGATTACTGATTGGTTTACAAAATTACTTGGATTCTCAGTGAGATTGGTATATATGCCAGATGAGAGTGTACGTAAACTGGATCAAGATTATGCGATTACTGGTGATGAAATTAATTCTTTTTCGGATGCATATCCTTTTTTGATTATTGGGCAAGCTTCGTTGGATGATTTGAATGGACGCTTGGAGGTTAGAGTTCCGATGAATCGATTTCGACCAAATTTTGTTTTTACCAATGGAGACGCTTTTGAGGAGGATAATTGGCGGGACTTCAAAATTGGTAACGTTTCTTTTGTTGGGGTGAAACCCTGCGACCGATGCGTGATGACAACTGTTGATCAAGAAAAGGGAGTTGTTTCTGGAAAAGATCCATTAAAGACATTGGCGAAATATAGAAATTTCGGTAATAAAGTGTTGTTTGGTCAGAATTTAATCGGACTGGGATTAGGGAAGGTGAAGGTTGGAGATTCCGTTCGGGTTTTGAGTTTTAAAAAATAAATTAGTCTTTTAGTTATTCCAGTATTATTTTGTCTATTTTCTTTATTAATAGATTTGTTTCAGATAATGCGAGTTTTATTTTTTGTTGATATGTAATAGAATCTTTTGTTTCTAGATTTTCCAATAAATGAATTTGTTTGATTTGGAAACCTAATTCGGCTAATTTCCAAAAGATTTCAGCATTTTTTGGGTATGGGAAATTTGTTTTTAAGATTTTTTTTTCTGCCGAACTGAAGTTTGATGAATGTAAAATGGCATAAGCATAATCGAGAATGTCGGTTGGAGCGAAAGTTTGTCTGAATTCTGGACGTACTTCTTTATTGTTTGCCATACAAATGTTGCCTTCGGGATCTTTTGCCAGTATAAAGTGTAAACCTATTTTGTGGGCTATTTGATTGATTATTTCTTCGGTTAGGCTTGGAATTTCCCCTTCGTATAATTCCGTTGCAATACCGTCTTTGTACGCTGTGCTTATGCTGGAAAGATATTGATCTAGTGTCATTGTGCTTTGTTTTAAAGCGTTGATCATTACAAAGATACGATTTATCTGGATTTCTAATAATGTTTTTGTTTGATAAATCGATTACACAATAGGCAGTAATGCTGTTGTATTGCATTATGTTTCTCGTTTTACGTTTGCGAGAGGGATAGAAGGAAGCTACCAAAGTAGCCCGGATAGCCCGAACGTATTTTTGGGAGGGGCCGTATAAGCGTAAAGTAGATTTGGCCCTTTCCAAAAATGGGGTCTCGCCCATATAAGTTTTAATGAATTGATGGAGCAAATGATTTTTATTGTAGTAGGGATTTGCTCTTGATTTCATTAAATAATTGTCTAAAATTCAAAATCTTAAAATACTTGTTTGGGTTGCAAAAATTTCATAATTTTGCAACCCAATTTTATAATGTAAATTAAAGAAGAAGATGGATATCAAAAGAGTAGCAATAGACGCTGTGAATGAAACGATTGTAATGACAGTTGTTCACATGGATTACAAAGGACAGGTAGCAAAAAGAATAAACGAAAAAATGCCTTTGGCGACTGTAAAAGGTTTTAGAAAAGGTGCTGTGCCTAAAGACCTTGTTGAAAAACAATACGGTAAGGCTATCAAACAAGAAGAAGTGAAGAAAGTTGTTGATTTGGCTTTGGAGCGTTTTGTGCAATCTGAAAGATTAAATCTTTTGGGAACTCCACTTCCTAAAGTTAACGAAAACTTTAATTGGGATGCTGAAGAATTGGTTTTTGAATACGAAATTGGTTTAGTGCCAAGTTTTGAATTAGACCTTGAAGCTAAAAATGATATCGTAATATATATCGTTACTGCTGATGATAAATTAATTGACGGTCAAGTAGCACGTATCCAAAAACAATTTGGTACTCCAATTCCTCAGGATGTTGTTGTAGCTGACTCTGATATTACTGGAACTTTCTCTAACGAAGCTGAAGGAATCAACAATTCAACTACTATTGCTTTGGCAATTTTCAAAGATAAAGCAACTGCTGATAAATTCATTGGTAAAAAAGTGGGTGACGTAGTTACTGTAAATACTAAAGGTTTGTTTGAAGATGATCACCAATTGATGGATTATTTGAAAGTAGGTCACGATAATGTTCACGGTTTGGCTGTGGATGTTGACTTCACTATCGAGGCTATCAACGGAGCTGAATTGGCTGAATTGAACCAAGAATTATTCGACAAACTTTTTGGTGCTGGAAATGTAGCTTCATTGGAAGACTTGAAAGCAAAAATCAAAGAAGATGCTGAATCTCAATTTGCTCAACAAGCAGACCAAAAATTATTGGCTGATGTTCAAGAATTTTTGATTGAAAATACAAAATTTGATTTGCCATCTGAATTCTTAATCAAATGGTTGCAAACTGTAGGAGAAAAACAATTGACTCCAGAAGAAGCAATCGTAGAATATGCAAGATCTGAAAGAGGTTTGCGTTTCCAATTGATTGAAGGAAAAGCAATGGCTACAAGCAATATTCAAATTACTTTTGAAGATTTGAAAGCGTTTACAACAAATGCTATCAAACAACAAATGGCTCAATTTGGACAAACAAATCCAACAGACGAAGAAGTTCAAGGAATTGTGGCAAGAGTATTGTCTAATCAAGAAGAAGTGAAAAGACTTTCTGACCAAGTTGTTGCGGCTAAATTACTTGAATTATTCAAGGAAAAAGCGAACCCAACTACTAAAGAAGTGACTTACGAAGAGTTTATTGCTGCTTCTTACGGAGAATAATTTATAAAAAAATAAGTATATTTGAGCGTCAAAATATTTGTTTTGACGCTCTTTTGTTTGAATAGGTACTGATAAAATGGAAATGATTTGAAAAAAGAGTTGTTTTTTATCATTATAAGATGAAAAACGAGACAGTTTGTCACAAAAAATAAAAAGGAACAACCTTTGCTTTACCATTTAGACAGAAAAACATTAGAAACTATACCTTATAAACTTATAAACTTTTTAAAATGGACTACGGAAAAGAATTCAAAAAATTTGCTATTAAGGGTCAAGGGGTAAATGCAATGTACTATGATAAAATAGTAGCTGCGATGAATCCAAAAAATATGACTCCTTATATTATAGAAGAGCGTCAATTGAATATTTCACAATTGGATGTTTTTTCGAGATTAATGATGGATAGAATTATTTTCCTTGGTACAGGAATTGATGACCAAATTGCAAACATCGTTCAGGCACAGTTATTGTTCTTGGAGAGTGCTGATGCTTCCAAAGACATTCAGATTTATTTGAATTCACCTGGAGGGAGTGTTTATGCAGGTTTAGGAATTTATGATACGATGCAATACATCAAACCAGATGTAGCCACAATTTGTACAGGAATGGCCGCTTCTATGGGAGCTGTTCTTTTGTGTGCGGGAGCTGCTGGAAAACGTTCGGCTTTGCCTCATTCACGTGTTATGATTCACCAACCATCAGGAGGAGCACAAGGTGTTGCTACCGATATGGAAATCAACTTACGCGAAATGTTGAA
>NZ_DASTTN010000494.1:0-7055 GCF_035760125.1 Flavobacterium sp. | reverse complement strand
TAAAAAAAATTTTTTTTTACTAAAACGTTTTAGTATGTTTGCTTTGAATTATTAATAGTTTGACTTTTAACGATTAGGATTTACTATAATTATTTTGCAAGCATTTTAATCGTTAGGCAGGATAATCCTAAAAGTGGAGCTAAAGAACGAGGCTTTTTTTTGAAAAAAAAACTAAATCGATTTAGTAAATATATTTAAGCTTGTCTAAAGTTCATATTGCATAATTAAAACAAAACATCAAATGAGTTCAAGACGTAATTTTTTAAAGAATACAGCTTTGTTGGCTGGAGCGACAACAATGCCTATTGTAAATGTATTTGCTGAAGAACCTTTGGAAAAAACAGTTAGTATACCTCCCGTTAAATTACCTTATAAAAATACATATATAAAAAACATTTTTGTAACTGAAAATGAATTCCGAAATGCCAAACCAAAAATTACAGAATCACCAGGTTTTGAAAAAGCAAAGGGAATTTTACCTATTCCTCATTGGAAAGGAAATGAGGATGCAATTAATATGTATTGGAAAACTTGGGAAATTGCTTTTAAAAACATTAAGAATCCTTCAGAAGAATCCGGTTTTATAACTTCCTATATAGATACCGCATACAATGGAAATATTTTTATGTGGGATTCAAATTTCATCACTCTTTTTGCCCGATATGGATCTCGAGCTTACCCGTTTCAAAATACACTTGATAATTTTTATGGGAAACAGCATCCCGATGGTTTTATATGTCGCGAAATTTGGGGAACGAACGGAGAAGATTGTTTTCATAGATACGACCCAACAAGCACAGGTCCAAACTTAATTCCATGGAGTGAGATGGAATATTTTAAGCAGTTTGGTGATTTAGAAAGATTGCATAAAATTTTCCCAGTATTATGTGCTTATTATCAATGGCTTAAATTAAATAGGACTTGGCAAGATAAATCATATTGGTCGAGTGGTTGGGGAACAGGAATGGATAATATGCCACGCGTTCCAAAAGAATACAACCCCATATTCTCACACGGACATATGACATGGCTTGACACTTGTTTGCAACAACTATTCATAGGTAAATTACTTGTTGATTTTGGGTTTTATACTGAAAGATGGCAAGAAATTGAAGATATTGAGGACGAGACAACTTCTCTCAAAAAAATAGTTAAAGAAAAGTTGTGGGATCCTAAATCAAACTTTTTCTATGATAGATATGCTGATGGTAGTTTAGGAACTTTAAAAAGTATTGGGGCGTATTGGGGATTATGGTCAGATATACTTACTAAAGAAGAATTAAATTCATTTGTAAATCACCTATCTGACAAAGAAACATTCTATAGAAAACATCCTGTACCGTCAATCCCGGCAAATCATGAAAAATATCAAGCTGACGGCAGATATTGGCAAGGAGGAGTTTGGGCTCCAACAAATTATATGGTAATCAAAGGTCTTTTGAATAATGGATTTTACAAACAGTCTTTTGACCTTGCGATGAAACATCACGAACAAGTAAAAGAAGTTTTTAAAAAAACCAATACTTTCTGGGAATATTATGCACCAGAAACTACTGATCCAGGACTATTGGCAAGACCCGATTTTATTGGGTGGACTGGACTAGTTCCCGTTTCAATATTGTTTGAATGTATTTTTGGAATTAATGTAAATTTTGTTAATAAAACTATTGATTGGCATGTTAATCTTACCCAAGAACACGGTATAGATCGATATCCAATTGGAACTTCTGATATGTTGTCTTTCAAATGTTTAGATAGGATATCTTCAAAACAACATCCTTCGATAATTATAGATTCTACAGTTGATTTAAAATTAAATTTAAGTTGGGACGGAGGGAATAAAACAATAATCATTAAGCCTGGGAAAAATAAAATATCATAAATCTTAAAATTTTTTACTTAATCTATTTATAAGATGTTTAAAATAAATTAAAAAAACTAAATCATTTCAAAAAGAAACTGCCTATGAAATAAATAAAATTAAAACCAAAACTAAGAATTAAATAAAAAAAATTAACACGAAACAAAATCAAAATGTTCAAAAAAATAAAAATTGATTTCTTTATTAATACCAAATTATTTATGGTATTAAGTATGTTTATCTTTCTTTTTTCTAATGTTGCATTTGCACAAGAACAGAAAGTAACGGGAGTAGTTATAGACTCAAAAAACATCCCTATACCCGGAGTAAATGTTCTTCTTAAGTCCACGGGAGCAGGTGCAATCACGGATGCTGATGGTAAATTTACTATCAAAGTAGAAGATAAAAATTCAGAACTTGAATTTTCTTCTGTTGGTTATAAAACTATGTCACAAAAGGTGGGAAATTCATCAACATTAGAAATAGTATTGAAAGAAGGATCACAAGACTTGGATGAAGTAGTAGTTGTTGGTTATTCTACTCAAAAGAAGAAAGACTTGACAGGAGCGGTTTCTTCTGTTAAAATGGACGATATTAAAGATCTATCTACGTCAGGAATTGCTAGTGCCATTCAGGGACGTGCTACGGGTGTAACCGTTTTACAAAGTAGTGGAAGTCCTGGTTCTCCAGCTGCGGTGCGTATTCGTGGAATTGGAACGTTCGGAAACAGCGAACCATTATACATTATTGATGGAATGCCAGCCGATAATATGAATGACCTTAATCCAAACGATATTGAACGAATGGACATTCTTAAAGACGCAGCTTCTGCAGCTATTTACGGTTCGAGAGCGGCTAATGGAGTGGTAATTATACAAACAAAAAAAGGATCAAATAAAGAAAAAACTAGCATTTCTTTTAATACTTATTTAGGGTTAGCATCTCCTACAAATAAGATAGATGTATTAAATGCAGAGCAAAGAAATATGATCCATTCTGAAGCATTTACCAATGATGGATTAGCTATTCCAGCTTATTATTCTTCGGATTATGCTAAAGTAACCAGAACAAACTGGCAGGATGAAATATTTACTGATTCAGCTGTTCAAAAAAATTATGATTTAGGTGTTTCTGGAGCTTCCAATAGAGCTAGATATAATATTGCCTTTGGTAATTTAGATCAAGAGGGAATCTTAAAAGGTACAGGGTATGATAAAACTACCCTTCGTTTGAATACAGATATTGATATTATTGAAAACTTGAAGTTTGGAGAAAACTTGATGCTTACAAGTTCTGAACAAACAACAGTACCAGATACTGGAGATGGAGGAGCAATTGCATCTGCATTACGATATGATCCTTCTGTACCAGTTTATGATCCAGCAACTGGAGGATATAGTGGTAGTGGAGAATTAGGTACCGATTTAAAAAATCCCGTTTCTATTGTTGAAAGAGCTGATCAAAAAACAAGAAGAAAAAGAATTTTTGGAGATATGTATCTTGAATACAAATTTTTGAACGATTTCACAGTTAAAACTGATTTTGGATACGATTGGAGCAGAAATGATGATAAGAATTTTTACTCTAGAGTACCAGAAGCTGGAAGAGCCACTGATAATAATGAATTATACGAAGCTTATCTAGAAAGTACTCGAAAGATGAATACTACAACTTTGAAATATGACAAAAGCATTGGAGATCATCATTTTATGGCTTTAGGAGGAACTTCGTATGAAGTTTATAACGAATTGAATGGAGAAACTAGCGTAGGTGGATTTATATCCGAAGATCCATCTCAAAGATACGTCAGTGCAGCTACTGAGGTGAGATATCTTCATGGAGGAAGAACAGAATGGGCATTACAATCTTACTTTGCTAGAGTAAATTATGACTTTTTAGGAAAATATCTATTTTCTGTAAGTTACAGAGCGGATGGTTCATCTAAATTTGCAAAAGACAATCGTTGGGGTTATTTCCCTTCAGTATCTGCAGGTTGGAGAATTTCTGATGAGTCTTTCTTTGATGGGTTGAAGGATCAAGTTCAAAGTCTTAAACTTAGAGCAAGTTATGGTTCATTAGGAAATCAAAATATTTTCAGTAATTATCCAACAAAAGCTTTATTGTCTGATACACGATATAAAGCAGTTTATGGGTTAGATGAAAGTTTAAATTACGGCAGATATGAATCTAATATTCCAAACCCAGATTTAAAATGGGAAGTAACAACTCAATCCGATTTGGGTATGGATTTGACTTTTCTTAAACATTTCGATTTAGTTTTTGATTATTTCGTAAAAGAATCATCAGATATTTTACTTCAAGTACCTATTACTTCAGTTTCAGGAGTTAAAGAAAATCCTTGGAGAAATGCTGCGGATGTTACAAACAAGGGGTATGAAGTATCTCTTAGTTACAATACCAAAATAAATGGTATTGGAATTAGAGCATATGGAAACTTAAGTCAGGTAAAAAATGAAGTAACTTCCTTAGGAGATGGATCTACAAGTGCAATTTATTCCGATACCTATAACGGACAAGCAATTACACGTACTACAGTAGGAGAGCCAATTTCTCACTATTTTGGGTATAAAACAGCTGGAATCTTCAAGAGCCAAGCAGAGATAGACAACTATAAAAACAGTGCAGGAGAAAAATTGCAATCAAATGCTCAAGTTGGTGATGTGAAATTCGTAGATTATAACGGAGATGGTGCAATTGGTGGAGACGATAGAACTAATATTGGGGATGGTTTCCCAGATGTTTCTTATGGTTTTGGTGCTGATTTGGATTATAAAGGTTTTGATTTATCATTATTCTTCCAAGGCGTTGCAGGATTTGATATTTTTAATGCTGTTAAGTATCAAGGAATGAACGTAAATCCGAAATACAATCAATTTTCAGAAATTTTAGACCGTTATCATCCAGTAAATAACCCGAACGGAAATGGACCTAGAGTTTCTACGATAGATGAAAATGGAAATAAACAGTTTTCAGATTTGTATGTTGAAGAGGGAGATTATTTAAGGCTTAAAAATATTACTTTGGGTTACTCTTTTAATAAGGAGTTGTTGAAAAAAGTAAAATTGGAAAAATTGAGATTATATGTAAATCTTCAAAATTATTTAACTTTTTCAAAATACAATGGATTTGATCCTGAAGTAGGAGGTCATTCAGGCGTTGATTACGCTCAATTTCCACAGCCTAAGACCTTTTTGATGGGGTTAAATATTAACTTATAAAATTTTAAATGATGAAAATATATAAATTTTTAGTATTACTTTTTATTGTTGCCTCGTGTGATCTAGAAAGGGAACCTTATGGACTTGCGGGTTCATTCAAAACTGAAGCGGATATTAAATTAGCATTGAACGCTGTATATGATCCTTACTATGAAGAAGAAGGTTTTGGAGAAGGTTGGTTGTTTTTTAGTGCAGCCAGCGATGATATGATTGTAAGAAGTACCGGTGAGGATGAAACGAAAGCAGTAATGAATTTCGCTACTCCTACTAATAACTCTTGGACTAATTCAGACAACTGGAAGTATTTCTACCGTTCTATAAGAAGAGCCAATGACGTTATTAAATATACGCCGGATATTGACATGAGCGATAGTTCCCGTAATAAAATTATGGGAGAGGCAAATTTCTTGGCTGGTTTTGATTATTTCTTTTTGGCAAAAAGATATGGAGGTTTACCATTTTATGACAATACCAAGCCATCGGAGATTAATCCACCTCGTCAAACTAAATTAGAGACTTACAAGAGGATAGAAGCTTATCTTTTGAAATCTATCGAATATTTTGAAAAAGAAAATCTTTGGAAAAGATCTGACGAAGATTGGGGAAGACCTAATCTAGGAGCAGCTTACGGTTTATTAGCTAAAGTATATGCACACTGGGGTAAATTTGCAGAATGTAAAGCTATGGCTGAAAAAGTTATTAATTCAGGTCAATATACACTTGATGTTAATAATGGAAATGGCTTTAAAGATTTATTTTCTATAGCAGGCGAGAAAAATAATGAGGTACTTTTCAATTTATCTAATAAACCGGTGGATCATCAAGGTACAATAACTTCAGTAGTACTTTTGTCAGGTAGTTTATCTGGAGGTACTGGATGGTATTACTTTGGAGCTACAAAAAATTTATCAGATGCTTTTGAAGCTGGTGACTTACGCAGAGAAGTAACTGTTAGAGGAGCTGGTGAAGAGTTGATTGTATTAGGTAAACCTACTGTTCTTACAGCAGCTGATATTGATGATATGGGGACTGGTTTTATGGGCACAAAATATTATCAGCCGTATGAAGACTTACCTACATTTTATTGGGAAGCAGGTAAAGATATACCATTATTGAGATATTCTGATATTTTGCTTTTGCATGCAGAGGCAATAATGCAGTTGGCTGGAGCGGGGCCTACTAATGCTTCTGCACCTGTAGCAGCTGCAGCTATTTCTTTCAATAAAGTTAGAACACGTGCAGGCCTTGCCCCGATTGCAGCCCCTACCTTTACGAACTTGGTACACGAGCGTCGTTGCGAATTGGCTTATGAAGATGATCGTCATTTTGACCTTGTACGTTGGGGAATGGCTCAATCAGTATATGCAGCAGTTACCACAGCAAGTGATCCAAGAGGTCCTAGAACTTTTACACCAGGAAAAGATGAAGCTTTCCCTATTCCTCAAGTAGAAATAGATAACTCTAATGGTGTTTTGATTAATAATCCAAGTCCTGGATATTCAACATTTTAGGAAAAAAACAAAAGGCTGTTTGAAATTTTAAACGGCCTTTGTTTAAATTTTTTCCTTAGCCTTTGAAAAATATCGAGAACTAACAGTACTTCTAATAGTTCTCGATATTTTTATATATAATCATATTCATATTTGATGTTTTAACCATTCTTTGATGAAAAAAATCCCTTTAAAGTCTATCAGTTTGTTTTTGATTTTGTATGTTTTTTTTAATGGACAACAGCAGTTGACAGCTCAGCCGATTAAAAAAAATACCACTAATTATGCCAAAAAAGACGTTGCGAAAATTGTGGATTACATTCACAAAACATTCAAAGATGATTACACTTCTTTGCCTAGTAAGCAAACATTAGATTGGCAAAAAGCTTGCGTTGCAATGATGTATGTTCATGCTTATGAAGTGCTTGGAGATGTAAAATACCTTAAATGGGCAGAAGAAGCTGT
>NZ_DASTTN010000493.1:0-4707 GCF_035760125.1 Flavobacterium sp. | reverse complement strand
AGAAAAGCTTGTTGTTGTTGTATCCGCCTTAAGCAAAGTAACCGATTTATTGCAATTGGCTGCATCCAAAGCGGCTGCAAATGATGAAAGTTTTAAAGATATTGTTACCGAAATCGAGAAAAAACATTTAGAGGCACTTAAACAACTTATTCCCGTAAGTGAACAAAGTGGCTTGTTAAGTCATATCAAAAGAATCATCAATCACCTGGAAACATTACTTGATGGTTGCTTTATATTGGGAGAGTTATCTCCAAGAACTTTGGATACCATTCTGAGTTTTGGTGAATTATTATCTTCTTATATCATTGCCGAATCCTTAAAACAAAAGCTAAAAAACAGTCGATATAAAGACAGCCGAGAATTAATAAAAACCAACAATCATTTTGGAAAAGCTGCGGTGAACTTTGAACTTTCAAACCAACTGATTGCGGATTTTTTTGCATCTAATGAAAGCCAAGTAGTTGTGATGCCAGGTTTTATTGCTACTACTGAAGATGGTATAAATACTACTTTAGGTCGTGGTGGTTCTGATTATACAGCTGCCATTATTGCTGGAGCATTAAATTCTACAGATTTAGAAATTTGGACAGATGTAAACGGAATGTTTACTGCCAATCCAAAAATTGTAAAACAAGCGCAACCCATAGCTACAATATCTTACCAAGAAGCAATGGAATTGTCTCATTTTGGTGCCAAAGTATTGTATCCACCAACAATCCAGCCTGTTTTAAGAAAAAACATTCCAATTATAATCAAAAACACTTTCGAGCCACAAGCCGAAGGAACTTTAATTTCCAACAATCCTGAATCAAATACCAACCCGGTAAAAGGGATTAGTCATATTGACAACATTACTTTGGTAACTCTAGAAGGTTCTGGAATGATTGGAGTTGCTGGTTCTTCCAAAAGATTATTTGAAGTTTTATCTAATGAAAGCATCAATGTAATTTTTATTACTCAAGCTTCATCGGAACATTCTATATGTATTGGTATTTTAAATTCGGATGCCGAAACAGCTGAAATTGCAATTAATAAAGCTTTTCAAATAGAAATTGCACAAAACAAAATTGATCCTTGCATCGTAGAACAAAATCTTTGCATTATCGCTTTGGTGGGTGAAAACATGAAAAACCACCAAGGTTTGAGTGGAAGAATGTTTAGTACTTTAGGAAAAAACAATGTAAATATTCGTGCGATTGCCCAAGGTGCTTCAGAGAGAAACATCTCGGTTGTTATCAATGAAAGAGACGTTAAAAAAGCGTTGAACACTTTACACGAAAACTTCTTTGAAGAAAACACTAAACAATTAAACTTGTTCGTAATGGGTGTTGGAAATGTGGGTGAGAAATTCATCGAACAAATACACCAACAAAAGAAATTTCTAAAAGAAAATTTAAAAATAAACCTGAGAGTTATTGCGGTTTCCAATTCTCGAAAAATGTATTTTGATGAAGATGGAATGCATCTGAAAGAATGGCAATCACTTTTAGAAAAAGGAGAAACAGCAAACAGAGAACAATTTATTGCTAATGTAAAAGCACTCAATTTACGTAACAGTATTTTTGTTGATATTACAGCCAATGAAGAAGTATCTAAAACTTATGAGCAATATTTAAAACAAAATGTCGCTGTAGTAACCTGTAATAAAATTGCTTGTTCATCTGCTTACGACAATTACAAAAATCTAAAAAGTTTATCCCGTAAATTCAATGCGCCATTCCTTTTTGAAACGAATGTTGGAGCTGGATTACCAATCATTGATACTGTAAAAAACTTAATCGCTTCAGGTGATAAAGTACATAAAATTCAAGCCGTTTTGTCAGGTAGTTTGAACTTTATTTTTAACAATTTTGATGAAAATAACACTTTTCATGATATAGTCAAAGAGGCTGGAATTCAAGGATTTACGGAGCCAGACCCAAAAATTGATTTAAGCGGAATTGACGTAGCTAGAAAGATCCTTATTTTGATTCGTGAAAGCGGTTATCAAATGGAAATTAAAGATATCGAAAACAAATCTTTTCTTCCAAAAGAATGTATGGGAACGACTAACAATGAAGCTTTTTTCGCTTCATTAAAAGAACATGCAAGACACTTCGAATCTATTTTGGCAGAAGCCAATCAAAAAGAAAGCCGACTAAAATTTGTGGCTCAATTCGAAGATGGAAAAGCAAGCGTAGGTTTGCAATTCATCCCAAAAGATCATCCGTTTTACAATTTGGAAGGAAAAGACAATATCGTTTTATTCTATACAGATCGTTATGTAGATCAACCATTATTGATAAAAGGTGCTGGTGCTGGTGCTGCGGTTACTGCTTCTGGAATTTTTGCTGATGTAATTAGAATAGGAAATATATAATTTAGTTGATAGTTACTAGTTGATGGTTGATAGACAAAATTAACCATCAACAGATAACCTACAACCAACAACAAAATTTATGACTGAAATAAAAATATTTTGCCCCGCCACAATTGCGAATCTTTCGTGTGGTTTTGATGTACTCGGACTTTGCTTGGCTACTGCAGGCGACGAAATGATTGTCCGCAAATCGGACGTAAAAGGAGTTCGTATTACCAAAATCGTAGGTGCGGATTTACCATTGGAAACCGAAAATAATGTTGCTGGAGTTGCTGCTTTGGCAATGTTGGACGAAATCGAAACCGAATTTGGTTTTGAGATCGAAATATACAAACACATCAAAGCAGGAAGTGGTATCGGCAGTAGTGCGGCCAGTTCTGCAGGTGCTGTTTTTGGAATCAATGAATTACTAGGAAGACCTTTCACTAGAAAAGAATTGGTGAAATTTGCTATGCAAGGCGAAAAATTGGCTAGTGGTAACGCCCACGCCGATAATGTTGCCCCTGCCCTTCTTGGAGGTTTTACATTGGTAAGATCATCAAATCCATTGGATATCATCAAAATTGACAGTCCATCCGAATTATATGCTACGGTGGTACATCCACAAATTGAACTAAAAACATCGGATGCTCGTTCTGTGTTGAAACAAACTGTCTCCTTAAAAAGTGCCATTACGCAATGGGGAAATGTAGGTGGATTGGTAGCTGGTCTTTACACTCAGGATTACGAATTGATCGGTCGTTCTTTGCACGATGAAATCATAGAACCTATCCGTAGCATGCTGATTCCTGGATTTGATTTAATCAAGCAAACAGCTTATGAAAACGGAGCTCTTGGTTCAGGAATTTCGGGTTCTGGTCCTTCTATTTTTGCTTTAAGCAAAGGAAAGGAAAACGCCGATAAAATTGCCAAAGCAATGAGTGCCGTTTACGAAGAAATGAATTTGCCTTATGAAATTCACGTTTCCAAAGTGAATGACGAAGGGATGAAGATAATATAAGATTGCAGAAAGCAGAAATTAAAAATTATAATTGACGATAGCACCTATTAACTATCCAAAATCTAAAATTTAGAAATGAAATATTACAGTTTAAACCATAATGCACCAAACGTTTCTTTTCAAGAAGCAGTAATACAAGGATTAGCAACAGATAAAGGATTGTATTTTCCAGAAACCATTACACCATTAGCACCAAGCTTTTTTGATACAATCGAAAGTTTATCACATGAAGAAGTGGCGTATGAAGCCATTAAACAATTTGTTGGTGACGAAATCCCAGCCGAAACTTTAAAACAAATCATTGCCGAAACTTTATGCTTTGATTTCCCTTTGGTGGAAGTTGAAAACGGAATCTACTCACTTGAATTATTTCATGGTCCAACCATGGCATTCAAAGACGTGGGCGCGAGATTTATGTCTCGTTGCCTGGCTTATTTCAACAAAGACAACAAAGACAACAAAAACAATAAAAACACAGTGCTTGTAGCTACTTCTGGAGACACTGGAGGTGCCGTTGCCAGCGGTTTTCTTGGTGTAAACGGTGTTGATGTCGTGATTCTTTACCCTTCAGGAAAAGTGAGTGATATTCAGGAAAGACAATTGACAACTTTAGGGCAAAATATCAAAGCGCTTGAAGTAGACGGTGTTTTTGATGATTGCCAAGATATGGTCAAAAAAGCGTTTCTTGACGAAAGTTTAAACCACATTAGATTAACGTCTGCCAATTCTATCAATATTGCGCGTTGGTTGCCGCAAATGTTTTACTTTTTCTTTGCTTATAAAGCTTTAAAAAGCCAAGGAAAACCAGTAGTTTTTTCTTGTCCAAGCGGGAACTTCGGAAATATTTGTGCAGGTATCATTGCCAAAAAATTAGGATTGCCTATCGAGCATTTCGTGGCTTCTACCAATGTAAACGATACGGTACCTAGATTCCTTGCCAACGGAATTTACGATCCAAAACCATCTATTGCTACGATTTCGAATGCTATGGACGTAGGGAATCCAAGTAACTTTGTTCGTATTCAGGAGATGTACCAAAACGATTTGGCTCAATTCAAAAAAGATTTCACTTCTTATACCTTTACCGATGCTGAAACTTTGGTAGCGATGAAAGCCATTCATAACGAAAGAGGCTATATAGCAGAACCACACGGTGCTGTTGGCTATTTGGGATTGAAAAAAGAACTGCAAAACATACCAAACGCAATTGGTGTTTTCTTGGAAACGGCGCATCCTATCAAGTTCTTGGACGTAGTGGAGCCGGCTTTGGGCGTTACTTTACCCCTGCCGACACAAATAGAAAGCGTGATGAACAAAGATAAAGTAAGTACCAAAATCAAGACATATG
>NZ_DASTTN010000492.1:0-4550 GCF_035760125.1 Flavobacterium sp. | reverse complement strand
GGGAAGTATTCCGAAAGAAACGAAAGTAGTTTCCATTACAATTTACGAAGAAGTCGAATCGATGAATTACGATAATGCCAATGTTTATGCGGGGATATTGTTTGTATTTTCTTTTTCCATTTTGCTAGCCGTTCATTTAATTAATAACAAAAGAAAAACAGCTCTTTATTAATGATACAATTTAAAACCCATAAAATGCTTCAGACGGCAGATGGCAAATTACCGTTGGATGTTTCTTTCACTATCGAGAAAGGTCAGTTTCTGGCTATTTATGGAAATTCGGGAGCCGGAAAAACAACACTCCTCCGAATATTGGCAGGACTTACCAAAGCCGACAAAACACACATTGAAGTTGCCAATGAAATTTGGGACAATTCTCAAAACAAAATTCATTTATCCGTTCAAAAGCGCTCCATCGGATTTGTTTTTCAAGATTATGCATTGTTTCCTAATTTGACTGTAAAAGAAAATTTAGAGTTTGCCCTGCAAAAAAATGACAATACCCAAATCGTTTCCGAATTGATCGAGCTTATGGAATTGCAGTCTTTACAAAACAGCAAGCCTCAAAATTTATCAGGCGGGCAAAAACAGCGCGTGGCTCTGGCGAGGGCTATCGTCCGCAAACCAAAAATCCTTTTACTCGACGAACCGCTCTCGGCACTTGATGATGAAATGCGTTTTAAACTTCAAGATTATATCTTGAAAATCCATCAAAAGTACCAATTGACAACTTTGATGATAAGCCACAACATCCCTGAAATATTCAAGCTTTCGGACAAAGTTATCATTTTGGACAAAGGAAAAATCCTTAAAGAAGGAACACCCGGCGAAGTCTTTTCGGAAGAAAAAATTAGCAGCAAATTCAAATTGACGGGAGAAATAATAAGCATTACCAAAAGCGATATTATTTATGTAGTTCAAGTACTTTCCGGAAACAATATCGTAAAAGTAATAGCCACCGAGGATGAAATAAAAAACTTTAGCATTGGTCAAAAAGTATTGGTAGCTTCCAAAGCATTTAATCCAATCATCCAAGTTATTTCATAAATTTGAAATTCAAATGAATTATATCTTATTTATAAGTAAAAATACTTATGTTTGCAAAACATTTCTAAGTACATTTATTTAAACTACTTATAAAGTACCATTTCCAAAACCTATTTATGCCAAAAAATAAAAAATATGATATTAAAGTTAGACTTTGGGTTGAAGAAGCCGAAGGTCCTTTTTTGGGTATTGGAAAAATTTGGTTATTGGAAAACATTGGCAAAACAGGTTCTATTACCAATGCCGCCAAAGAAATGAAAATGGCCTACCGTCAAGCTTGGCAATTAGTCGAAGAAATGAACAAACGCGCCGAAAGTCCTTTGGTGGAAAAACTACTTGGTGGAAAAGGCGGCGGCGGAGCCAGATTAACCGAAGCAGGAGAAAATGCCATTCAAACATTCTATGAACTGGAAAAGAAAGTTCAGGATTTTGCAAAGAAAGAATCCATTAACCTGAAGTTCTAGATTTTTTTTATTTAGCAGTATTCATTTTTAAACACACTGAATTATAACAACCAAAAAACAATCATAGCAAATTACTAATCATCAGTATTCATTTTTAAACATACTGAAAATTTATTTTTTATGAAATTAAAACTATCCTTATTTCTAGCATTATTAAGTTTCAAAAGTATTGCGCAATCATCAAAAGAAAATCAAAATAAAGACCAAGACACTATCAAAAAAGAAATCCTCAAAGAAGTAGTAATCACGGCTTCCCGTACACAAGAAACTTTTTTGCGTTCCCCAATTAGTATCGAACAATTAAAATCTACCGATGCCAAAAAATTTGGTTCACCATCCAATTTTGATGCATTGGAAAACTTAAAATCAGTTCAAGTTATTACACCCAGTTTAGGTTTCAAAGTCATAAACACCAGAGGGTTTGCCAACACAACCAATGTTCGATTTGCCCAATTAGTAGATGGAATAGACAATCAAGCACCACATCTGGGCGCACCAATAGCCAACGCACTTGGTGCAAACGACCTAGACATCGACAGAATCGAAGTTATACCAGGATCGGCTGCCGCTTTATACGGAATGAATGCCATCAATGGATTGGCAAATATCCAGACTAAAAATCCGTTTGAGTATCAGGGAATGAGTATTCAACAATTAACAGGCGTCAATCATATAGGGAATGTAGATCGTTTCTCCCCGCAGCTTTTTACCACAACGAATTTGCGTTACGCCAAAGCATTCAACTCCAAAATCGCATTCAAAGTAAACGGTTCTATCACAAACGGAACCGATTGGGTTGCCGACAACCGAACTGATTTGGTTCCAAACATTAATGCTTCGACCAATTTGTATGGCAACGACAACCCCGCTTATGATGAAGTGAATGGGTATGGAAACGAATCCTCAAACCGAAGAACTCTTACATTAAACAATAAAAAGTATGTGGTTTCCAGAACGGGTTACCGAGAAACCGACATTGCAGATTATGGCATTCAAAATTACAAATGGGATGCCGGTTTGTACTTTAGACCAAAAAAAGGACACGAATTGGCGGTAACATACAAAGGAGCTATAATCAACACGGTCTACCAACGCTCCAACCGTTTCAGACTAGACGATTATAAATTAAGTCAGTACGCTATTGATTATCACACCGATATTTTTATGGTTCGCGCTTATTTGACACACGAAAACACTGGCAATTCATACAATATGCGCTCTTTGGCAGAAAATATGGATCGTGCTTTTAAATCAGACGACAAATGGTTTGCCGATTATACTACTGCCTATAATAATGCCGTAACCAATGGATCAGGCGTTGCTGATGCTCATAAAATTGCAAGAACAACATCCGATCAAGGAAGATTTATTCCCGGCACTGATGCTTATGAACAAAAGAAAGAAGAACTCGTTAATATCAACAACTGGGATTATGGCGCCGCCCTTCGTGTAAAATCGGACCTTATCCATACTGAAGGTTTATTGAACTGGGACAAAGCTTTTGCTGACTTTTTCAAAAAAATTGACGCACAGCTCTTAAGTGGATTTGATTACAGAACCTATATTATTGTTCCCGACGGAAATTATTTTATAAATCCAGTTAATGTCGCTGAAAACTTAACTTATGGAAAAACAGGCGGATTCACTCAATTAAGCAAAGATTTATTTAGCAAAAAATTACGACTGAGTGCCGCAATCCGAGCTGACAAAGCTGATTATTTTGATGTGAAATTTACGCCAAGAGTTACAGCCGTATATTCTCCAAAAGAAGAAATTAACTTCCGAGTTTCTTACCAAAGCGGTTACCGTTTCCCGAGTATTTTTGAAGGTTTTTCTAATGTAAACAGTGGTGGCGTAAAACGAGTTGGAGGGTTGCGAATAATGTCCGACGGCATTTTCGAAAACTCTTATACCAAAGTGTCTATCGACAAATTTCAGGCACAGGTAACCAGCGACATCAACACTCTTGGTCTAACACAAGCGCAAGCCATCGATAAAAACAAAGCAACAATCCGAAAAAACCCATACACTTATTTGGAGCCTGAATTTGTCCGTTCCTTCGAATTTGGTTTTAGAGGTGTTGCACTAAAAAAGAGTTTGTTTATCGACGCCGACTTTTATTACAACAGATACGAAAACTTCATTGCACAAGTGGAAGCCAGTATTCCAAACACAACCGATCCCGCACAAATACCAACTGCTCTCTATTCTAAAGCTACTCAAAGTCGCTACCGTTTATGGACCAATTCTAAAAGTAAAATATTCAATTATGGAAGCAGTTTGGGATTGAAATACCAATTCAATAGTACATTCTCAGCTTTAGGAAATATAACCTATTCCAAATTAGACAGAACCGATGACAAAGACGGGCTGGAAGACGGCTTTAACACACCACAAATTATGGCAAACGGAACGATAATAGCTGATAATTTATGGAAAAATCTTGGCGCAAGTATTAACTATCACCAACAAAGCAAATATGATTATGTTTCTTTCCTAGTGAGTGGTGCAGTACCCGCTTATTGGTCAATGGATGCACAAATCAACTATAATTTTGAAAAACCGGGAGTTGGCGCCAAGCTTGGAGGAACAAATATTCTCAACAAATCGTACTACTCCATTTTAGGTGGACCACAAATTGGAGCTCTTTATTACTTGTCATTAACTTGGAATATAGGTAGAATTTAAACCAAAAACACTCTTATCCAATGCCAAATAATAGTTATTTAAACGAAAGTTAAAACTTTGGGACTTATTAACTTCAAATTAAAGAATATGTTTATTATTTTTACCCCATAATTTAGACATACTATGAGTTCATCCTTTGAAAAGTTTCAAAAGCGCAGGTTAATTTCCTCTTATTTTTCAGTAGTCCTAAGTATATTCTTAGTATTGTTTCTACTAGGTATACTGGGATTTTTTATCATCAATTCCAAAAAACTAGCCGATGACTTCAGAGAAAAAATAGCAATGACTGTTTTTTTCAAAAATGAAGCCAATGACTCTATTCTTAAGGCATTTGGTCAGGAACTGAAAACC